>JAOBJW010000001.1 GCA_025728315.1 Candidatus Lightella neohaematopini
TGGCGTATAGTACGCTATTTTTTAGTTGTGTCAAGATATTTATCTTATATTTATAGTGAATTTTATATAGTAATATGTTAGTGAATATATTAATTATTACTAATATAACTAAATTAAAATATAATCAGAATTATTTATAATTAATTGATACAACATACTATGAATTTTGATTAAGCAATTCAGTTAAATTGGCAGATGCTTCATCAGCAGTAACTTTATGTTTACGACGACGATTACGTTCCTTATGATAAGCATAACCGGTACCAGCTGGAATTAGTCTACCAACAATAACATTTTCTTTTAATCCATGTAATTCATCTATTTTACCACCAACTGCTGATTCAGTTAGTACTCTAGTAGTTTCTTGAAATGATGCTGCAGAAATAAATGATTCTGTTGTCAATGATGCTTTTGTAATACCTAATAATTCTCTATTATATGTAATTTCTTTTTGTTTATTTTTTCTAAGTAAAATATTATTAATTTTAATTTTAGCATATTCTACTTGTTCACCACTTAAAAAATCAGAATCACCACCACTAATAATAGTAGCTTTACGTAACATTTGTCTAATAATTACTTCAATATGTTTATCATTAATTTTAACTCCTTGTAATCGGTAAACATCCTGTACTTCATTAACAATATACTTAGTTACTTCATGTATTCCTCTAAGACGTAATATATCTTGTGGAGCTTCAGGACCATCAGAAATAATATCACCCTTTTCCACATATTCACCTTCGAAAACATTTAATTGTCTCCATTTAGGAATCATTTCTTCATGTTCACAGTTATTATTATTTGTTGATGTTATTATTAATCTTCTTTTTCCTTTTGTTTCTTTGCCAAATGAAATAATACCACTAATTTCTGCTAATATAGCTGATTCTTTAGGACGACGAGCTTCAAATAAATCAGCTACTCTAGGTAATCCACCAGTGATATCTTTAGTACTAATAGTAGCTTGAGGTACTTTCGCTAAAATGTCACCCTTATTAATTTTTGTACCATCTTCTAGTTGAATAATAGCTTTACCTGGTAAAAAATAATGAGCAGGTAAGTCTGTACCTGGTAATAAAATATCTTGCCCTAAATCATTAATAATATGTAATGCTGGTCTTAAATCTTTATTACTACTAGTACGTTCAGCAGTATCTAGAACTATAATAGAAGTTAAACCAGTTAATTCATCAGTTTGTCTTATAATTGTTTGACCATCTATCATGTCAACAAACTTTATTATACCATTAACTTCTGTAAGTATTGGAATACTGTGAGGATCCCAATAAGCTATTATTTCCCCTGATGTAATAAAATCACCATGATTTTTATTTATAGTAGCGCCATAAGGAACTTTATACTTTTCTTTAATACGACCTAATTTATCTATAATTTTTAATTCTGCATTACGAGAAGTAATAATTAATTTATTGGTAATATTTACTACCGATTTTGCATTTTCCAAATTCAAGAAACCACTATGTTTAATTTGTATACTAGAGTCAACAGTTATTCTTGATGCAGCTCCACCTATATGAAAAGTACGCATGGTTAGTTGTGTTCCTGGTTCTCCTATAGATTGAGCAGCAATAACTCCAATAGCTTCTCCTTTATTTACTAAATTACCTCTAGCTAAATCTCTACCATAACATTTTGCGCATACACCAAAATTAGTATCACAAGTTACTACTGATCGTACTTTTATGCTATCTACAGAATACTTATTTATTATATCGCAATGTGATTCATTTAATAAAGTACCAGATTGTATAAGTATATTATCAGTTCCAGGAATGTTAATATTATTAATTATTATACGTCCTAATACTCGTTCACTTAATGAATCTTTAATATCACTATCAGTAATAATATTAGTTAATGTAATACCATCGTTAGTACCACAATCGTATTCTATAACTACTAAATCTTGAGCTACATCTACTAATCTTCTGGTTAAATAACCAGAATTAGCTGTTTTTAATGCAGTATCAGCTAAACCTTTACGAGCACCATGTGTTGAAATAAAATATTGTAATACATTTAATCCTTCTCTAAAATTTGCAGTAATAGGTGTTTCTATAATAGAACCATCTGGTTTAGCCATTAATCCCCGCATACCAGCTAACTGTCTAATTTGTGCAGCAGAACCTCTAGCTCCTGAATCAGCCATCATAAAAATATTGTTAAATGATGCTTGATATCTTTTTTTGCCAGTATTAGTGGTAATAATTTCTGTAGATAAGTTATCCATCATTGCTTTAGTTACACGTTCATTAGCAATAGTCCATATATCGATAACTTTATTATATCTTTCACCAGCAGTTACTAATCCGGCTTGAAATTGTTCTTGAATTTCAGCTACTTCATTTTCTGCTTCGGATATTATTGAAGCTTTATTTTTTGGTATTAAAATATCATCTATACCAACAGATACACCTGATTTAGCAGCATAAGCAAACCCAGTATACATAATTTGATCAGCAAATGTGACTGTTGCTTTTAATCCTAGTATTCTATAACATGTATTAATCATATTAGTAATTGCAGATTTTCCTAAAACTTGATTAATTAATTTAAAAGATAAACCTTTTGGAACAATCATCCATAAAATTGCTCTTCCTATAGTAGTATTTACTATACTAATCTGCTTTATAAAATTGCCATTAATTAATTTATATTCACTAATTCTTACTTTTACTTTAGCATGTAAATCAACTAATCCATTATGATACAAATACTCTGCCTCTTTTGGACCAGTAATAATCATATTTTCACCTTTACCTTGTACACAATCTTTTGTCATATAGTACAAACCTAATACAACATCTTGAGATGGAACAATAATAGGTTCACCATTAGCTGGTGATAATATATTATTAGTAGACATCATTAAAGCACGTGCTTCTAATTGTGCTTCTAATGTTAAAGGAACATGAACAGCCATTTGATCACCATCAAAATCTGCATTATATGCAGCACATACTAATGGATGTAATTGAATAGCTTTTCCTTCGACTAATACTGGTTCAAATGCTTGAATACCTAAACGATGCAAAGTAGGAGCACGATTTAACATTACTGGATGTTCATGAATTACTTCTTCTAAAATATCCCATACTACTGATTCTTCTTTTTCTACCATTTTTTTTGCGGCTTTAATAGTATTAGCTAATCCATTAATTTCTAATTTACCATATATAAATGGCTTAAATAATTCTAAGGCCATTTTTTTTGGTAATCCACACTGATGTAAACGTAAATATGGACCAACAGTAATTACTGATCTACCAGAATAATCAACTCTTTTTCCCAATAAATTTTGACGGAATCTTCCTTGTTTACCTTTAATCATATCAGCTAATGATTTCAATGGTCTTTTATTTACTCCAGTAAGAATTTTTCCTCGACGCCCATTATCCAATAATGCATCTACTGCTTCTTGTAACATACGTTTTTCATTACGAACTATAATATCAGGAGCTGATAAATCTAATAATCGTTTTAAACGATTATTACGATTAATTACTCTTCTATATAAATCATTTAAATCAGAAGTAGCAAAACGACCACCGTCTAGTGGAACTAATGGTCTTAATTCAGGTGGTAATACTGGTAATACAGTTAATATCATCCATTCTGGCTTATTACCACTTTGAATAAATGATTCTAATAACTTAATACGTTTAGTAATTTTTTTTCTCTTAGTTTCAGAATTAACATTTTTTAATTCATTACGTAAAATATCACACTCATTTTTAAGATTAATTTCTTTTAATAAGAATTGTATAGCTTCAGCACCTATTTTTGCATCAAAATCATTACCAAAATTTTCTAAAGCATTAATATATTGTTCTTCAGTTAAAATCTGTCGATACGATAGTTCTGATATATTAGTATTAGTTACTATATAGGATTCAAAATACAAAATTTTTTCTATATCTTTTAGTGGCATATCTAAAATTAAACCAATACGAGATGGTAGTGATTTTAAAAACCAGGTATGAGCTATTGGTGATGCTAACTCAATATGTCCCATCCTTTCACGTCGAACTTTTGTTTGAGTTACTTCAACACCACATTTTTCACAAACTATACCTCTATGTTTTAAACGTTTGTATTTACCACATAAACATTCATAATCTTTAATAGGACCAAAGATACGAGCACAAAATAATCCATCACGTTCTGGTTTAAAAGTTCGATAATTAATTGTCTCTGGTTTTTTTACTTCACCAAACGACCATGAACGAATAACTTCTGGAGAAGCTAAAGAAATTTTAATTTTATCAAATTCATCGATAATATTCTTAAATTTTAAAGAATATGTAAATTTTTCCACTAAATATATCCTTTATAATATTATAAATAATTAATTTTCTTCTAGTTCTATATTAATAGCTAAAGAACGTATTTCTTTTAGTAATACATTAAATGATTCAGGTATATTAGGCTCCATAGTATGATTATTATCTACTATATTTTTATACATCTTTGTTCTTCCACTAACATCATCTGATTTAACGGTTAACATCTCTTGCAATGTATATGCAGCTCCATATGCTTCTAATGCCCAAACCTCCATCTCACCAAATCTTTGACCACCAAACTGAGCCTTACCACCTAATGGTTGTTGGGTTACTAAACTATAAGATCCAGTAGAACGAGCATGCATTTTATCATCTACTAAATGATTTAATTTTAACATATACATATATCCAACAGTTACTGGTCGCTCAAATTTTTCTCCTGTTCTACCGTCAAATAGAGTAATCTGCCCTGATGTAGCTATATTAGCTAATTTTAGTAGCTGTTTTATTTCTTCTTCTTTAGCTCCATCAAATACTGGAGTAGCAATTGGTATACCGTTTTGCAAACTTCTCGCTAACTTAATTATATCATTATTTGATAAATTATCCAAATTTACTTTTTGTCTCGTACTATTACCAATATCATAAACTTGTTGTATAAAATCTTTTATCTCTAATATATTAGAGTTTTGCTTTAACATATTATGAATTTTATTACCAATACATTTTGCTGCCATACCTAGGTGAGTTTCTAAGATTTGACCAATATTCATACGTGATGGTACACCTAATGGATTTAATACAATATCAACTGGTACTCCATTTTCATCATAAGGCATATCTTCGACAGGACAAATCTTAGAAATTACTCCCTTATTACCATGACGACCAGCCATTTTATCTCCAGGTTGAATATATCTTTTTACTGCTAAGTATATCTTAACTATTTTTAATATTCCAGGAGCTAAATCATCACCTTGAGTTATTTTTTTTATTTTTAATTTTAATTGTTTATCAAAATTATTTTTTATGTTATTAAATTGTTTATGAAGTATAGATAATTTCTGTTTATCATTAGCGCTTTTAATATTAATATCAAACCATTTATCTTTAGGTATTTTATTAATTAGTTCCGGTTTAATATTATTATCTATTAGTAGATTATACACAAAAGTAAATAAATTATGTTCTAGTACTTGTAATTCTTCAATAAGAGCTTTTTTTGTGTTTTCTATTTTATTATTTTCGATTTCTAAAGTACGTTTATCCTTTTTTATACCATCTCTAGTAAATATTTGTACATCAATTACAGTACCAAAAACTCCATTTGGAACTCTTAAAGAAGAATCTTTTACATCTGATGCCTTTTCTCCAAAAATAGCTCTAAGTAGTTTTTCTTCAGGTGTTAACTGAGTTTCACCTTTAGGTGTAACTTTACCAACTAAAATATCTCCACCAGTTACTTCAGCACCAACATATACTATGCCTGATTCATCTAATTTAGATAATGCAGATTCACTTACATTAGGAATATCTGATGTAATATCTTCTGCCCCTAATTTAGTATCTCTAGCTATACAAGATAGCTCTTGAATGTGAATAGTAGTAAATCTATCTTTTTGTACCACTTTTTCAGAAATTAACATCGAATCCTCGAAATTATATCCATTCCACGGCATAAAAGCAATACGCATATTTTGTCCCAAAGCTAATTCACCTAAATTTGTAGCTGGACCATCAGCTAATACATCACCTTTATTAACTGTGTCACCAATATTTACACAAGGAATTTGATTAATACAAGTATTTTGATTAGAACGGGTATATTTTATTAAGTTATATATATCAATACCAATATCATTACAGTTTACATCATTTGAATTAACTTTAATAATAATTTTTGTCGCATCTATATATTGGACTATACCGCTTCTATTAGCTATGATTGTTACTCCAGAATCTGCCGCAACAATACGTTCCATTCCAGTACCAACTAACGGAGCTTCTGTTTTTAACGTAGGTATTGCTTGACGTTGCATATTAGCTCCCATTAAAGCTCTATTTGCATCATCATGTTCCAAAAATGGTATTAATGATGCACCAACAGAAACTATTTGTTGAGTTGAAACGTCCATATAATTAACCTGTTTTTTAGCAAATAAACTAGATTCACCTTTATTGCGACAAATAATAAATTCATCAATAAAATGACCATTACTATCTATATTGGTATTAGCTTGTGCTATTATATAATTAGTTTCTTCTATTGCAGATAAATAATGAATATCGTTAGATACAATACCATTTTTTACAACACGATATGGTGTTTCAAGAAAACCATAATTATTAATACGAGCATATACAGATAATGAGTTAATTAATCCTATATTAGGTCCTTCTGGTGTTTCTATAGGACAAACACGTCCATAATGAGTAGGATGAACATCTCTTACTTCAAACCCAGCTCGTTCTCTTGTTAAACCACCAGGTCCTAAAGCAGATATACGTCTCTTATGAGTTATTTCTGATAATGGATTATTTTGATCCATAAATTGTGACAATTGACTAGACCCAAAAAATTCTTTTATTGCAGCAGAAATTGGTTTAGCATTTATAAGTTCTTGAGGCATTAAATTATTTAAGTCTCCAATAGATAATCTTTCCTTAACAGTTTTTTCTACTCTAAGTAAACCAATACGAAATTGATTTTCTGCCATTTCTCCTACAGAACGAATACGTCGATTACCTAAATGATCGATATCATCTACTTCCCCTTTTCCATTTCTAATATCTATTAACTTTTTTATTACTAATATAATATCTCTTTTAGTAAGTAACCCATTATTATAATCTTCATTACATGAAAGAGATTTATTAAATTTCATTCTCCCAACTAAAGATAAATCATATCGGTCAGGAGAAAAGAATATATTATTAAACATATTTTCAATTGTATCTTTAGTTGGAGGTTCACCTGGTCTGATAACACGATATATTTCTGTTAAGGCTGTGATACGATCATAAGTTGGATCAATTTTAATAGTTTCTGATATAAATGCACCATGATCTAAATCATTGGTAAAAATTGTTTCTATTTGAGAATAGTTAGAATAACTAAGTCTTTTTAATACTTCTAAAGTAATTTTAGTATTTGCTTGTACTATTAATTTTTTATTATTATCAAAATAATCTTTAGCTAATATTTTACCAATAATATAATCAACTGGTATTTCTATTTCACTTACATGATCATTTATTAATGACTTAATATGATTATAAGTAATTCTTCTACCTTGTTTAACATAAACAATACCATTATATTTTATATCAAATAATGCAGTTTCACCTCTTAATCTTTCTGGTACTAGTATCATTTTAATTTTACTATTATTAATATTGTAAACTACTTTATCAAAAAATATATCTAGTATTTGATTATTATCATAACCTAAAGCATGTAATAATACAGTAACAGGTAACTTTCTTCTTCTATCAATACGTACAAATAAGTTATCTTTAGAATCAAATTCAAAATCCAACCAAGAACCTCTATAAGGAATAATACGAGCATTGTACAGTATCTTACCAGAAGAATGAGTTTTTCCTTTATCACTATCAAAAAATACTCCAGGACTACGATGTAATTGCGATACTACAACTCGTTCAATACCATTAATAATGAAAGTACCACTATTTGTCATTAATGGAATTTCTCCCATATAAACTTCTTGTTCCTTTTCATATTTAATTTTATTATTTAATGTATCATTATCATAAACTATTAAACGTAATTTAACTTTTAGTGAAGCTGAATAAGTCATACCCCGTGTCTTACATTCATTAATATCAAAAATTGGTTGTTCAATATAATAACTATAATATTCTAATATTGCATTTTTACTATAATTTTTGATAGGAAAAATAGAACGAAAAACTGATTCTAAACCAACCTTACCATTAGGATCATATTCAATAAATTTCTTAAAAGATTTTAGTTGAATAGATAAAAGATATGGTACATCTAATATTTGTTGTCTTTTACCAAAATCTTTACGGATTCTTATTTTTTCAGCATTAGAATATAACATATTATTCACCTATTATATTAGTAAACAAATAGTACTGTAAGTTGTTCGTAATACGAATTCTATTTTTTTGATTATTTTACTTTATCGTAACAGAAGCACCAACTTTTTCCAAATCCTGTTTTATACTATTTGCATCAATTTTGCTTAATGAATCTTTTATTAGTACTGGAGCTGATTCAACTAAATCTTTTGCTTCTTTTAAACCTAATCCAGTAATACTACGAACTACTTTAATAACAGAAATTTTATTTGTACCAATTTTGTCTAGAAATACACTAAATTCTGTTTGTTCTTCTGGTACTTCGGTAGTATTTACAATACTATTGCTTATAGCACTAGTTACAATATTAAATTTTTTTTCTAACATAGATATTAATTCACTTATATCAGTTATTGACATATTACTAATTGCATCTATGATATTTTCTTTAGAAATAGACATAATAATCCTTAATTTATAATGTAATTAATTATTTTTTATAAAATTTAATACTCTAAGTAATCTTAATAAAGAAACTTCTTTTAATAATTTAATAATATTAATAATAGCTTCTTCATATGTTGGCATATTAACTAAATAGTTTATTTTTGATGTATGTATAATATTACCATTAAAACATGCTAATTTTATTTTTAGTTTAGTATTTTTAGAAAAATTATATAATAAACGTGCGGCAATACCAGGATGTTTAGATGAACAAGCAATTAATGTTGGTCCATTAAATAAATTAAATAAACATTTAAAATTATTATTTTCTTTAACAACACGATTAATTAAAGTATTTTTTATTATAAAAATACTAATATTTTGTTGATATGCATTTTTTCTCAGAAAATTAATTTCATTTGCATTAACACCATGATAATCAGCAACAACAACAGATAATGCATTAATAAATAATTTATGAATATTATTTATAATATTAGATTTTTCATTAATATTTAAAATCATAACTCTTATTATATAAAATAATTATTAATTAAAATTATACTTTGTTAAAAAATTTATAAACATTATTTATTTTTTAGTATACTTAAAAAATTAATATTAATACCAACACCCATAGTTGTAGATAGATGTACCCGACTTATTAAGTTATTTTTATTTATGATAAATTTACTTTTAATTATTGATAACATTAATGTTTTTAAATTTTCTATTATTTTATCTTTACTAAAATTTATTCTACCTATAGAAGCGTGTATAATTCCATATTTATCATTGTAATAAATAATCTTTCCTAATTTTATTTCATTAATTACTGCAATAATATCATTAGTAACAGTACCTAACTTAGGATTAGGCATAATATTCCTTGGTCCTAATATGTTACCTAATTTACTAACCAATGGCATAGCATCTGGTGATGCTATAACAAAATTTATTTTTTCTTTTTTATGATTTTTTATATAAGAAAATAATTCCTCCATACCAATCATGGTAATGCCAATCTTTTTAATTGATTTAATTTGTTCTTTATCTTGAGTAAAAACTGCTATTTTCATTATTTGACCGTTACTATGAGGTAAAATAACTGTATTTTTAATATTATGATCTATTTTTTTAGTATTAATATTAAGTTTTATAGCAACATCAATACTCTCAATAAATTTAACAGTATTATTTTCTTTTAAAATATCAATTGCTTGATTAATTTCATAGCATCTGTTGCTATCTATCTTTTTATATAAATTATTCATTCTTTTACTTATTTTACTCATCAATAGTTATTCCCATGGATGTAGCTGAACCAATAATAGATTTAATTACTGATTCTAACTTAACAGTATTCATATCTTTTATTTTTAATTGAGCAATTTCTTTTATCATGCTATAACTAACTTTACCCACTATATCCCATCCTGGTTTTTTAGAACCTATTTCTATATTAATTATTTGTTTTAACAAAAAAGTAACTGGTGGGCTTTTACATATAAAAGTAAAAGAATTATCAGTATAAACTGTTATTATAGTAGGTAATGGAGTATTATTTTTTATTCCGGAAGTCATATTGTTAAACTTTTTACAAAATTCCATAATATTAACTCCATGTTGTCCTAAAGCAGGACCAATTGGTGGAGATGGGGTAGCTACTCCAGATGGTATTTGTAATTTAACTATAGATTTTATTTTTTTAGCCATAAAATTTAAATATAAGTAATATTATTATAAAATACTTATTAATATAATAACATATAGTTATTATATATCAATTTTTTTCTACTTGCGCAAAATCTAATTCTACTGGAGTAGATCTTCCAAAAATAGACACAGATACTTTTAATCTGCTTTTTTCATAATCTACTTCTTCTACTATTCCATTAAAATCAGAAAATGGTCCATGATTTACTCTTACTAATTCACCTAATTCAAATATTACTTTTGGTTTTGGTTTATCACCTGCTTTTTGTAACCTATCAATAATAATTTTGATTTCTTTATTACTTATTGGTGTAGGACGATCAGAATGTCCACCTACAAATCCCATAACTTTTGGTACACTACGAACTAAATACCAACTGTCATTATTTAATATCATTTGTACTAGTATATACCCAGGAAAAAATTTTCTTTCACTTTTACGTCTTTGTCCACGTTTTATTTCTACCACTTCTTCTGTAGGAACTATAACATCGCCAAATAATTGTTCCATTTTATATAACTTAATATATTCCTTAATAGATAAGGATACTTTTTTTTCAAAACCAGAAAAGACTTGAATTACATACCAATTTTTTGTAGCAGACATATTCATACTATACTTTTAATTTAGTAATAAATGAAATAATATTGATTAATAATGTATCTAATCCCCATATTATTAACGATATTATAACTGTTACTATAGTAATAATTATCGTTATACTTATTGTATCTTTATAACTAGGCCAGCTAACTTGTTTTAATTCTTTATAAGATTGTATTAAGATCCTTATTATATCATTCTTTTTTAAGAAATATAATATCATAACACTAATAATAATTATAATAAATGTTATACATAAATTACTATAGTAATTAAATATTATAAACATAATTAATAATATTATCAGTGTAGTAATAAGTAGTTTTTTTATATGTTTTTTAAGAAAATTTACTGTATTAGTTTTTATAAACATTTAAGTATTTTAGTAAAAATTTATACACACCAAATACAAGTACCTAATTTATTTAGGTACTCATAAAAGTAAGTAATTAATATTTATTTTTAGTAAATAATATAATTTATTAAGAAATAATATTCGTAACTACTCCAGCTCCAACTGTGCGACCACCTTCACGAATTGCAAATCTTAAACCATTAGTCATAGCTATAGGAGAAATTAAATTTACAATCATTTTTATATTATCACCAGGCATAACCATCTCAATATCATTAGATAACTCAATACTACCAGTAACATCAGTAGTTCTAAAATAGAATTGAGGTTTGTAACCATTAAAAAATGGAGTATGTCTTCCACCTTCATTCTTGTTTAATATATATACCTCTGCTTCAAATTTAGTGTATGGTTTAATAGATCCTGGTTTTGATAATACCTGTCCTCGTTCTACTTCCTCACGTTTAGTTCCTCTTAATAATACTCCTATATTTTCTCCTGCACGTCCTTCATCTAATAATTTACGAAACATTTCTACTCCAGTACAAACAGTACTAATAGTTTTTTTAATACCAACTATTTCTACTTCTTCACCAATTTTAATTATTCCTTGTTCTACACGTCCAGTTACTACTGTACCTCTACCAGAAATAGAAAATACATCTTCTATAGGTAATAAGAATGGTTTGTCTATATCTCGTTTAGGTTGAGGAATATAATTATCTAAAGTATTTGCTAACTCTACAATTTTATTTGTCCATATATTATCACCTTCTAGAGCTTTTAAAGCAGAACCTCTAATAATTGGAGTATTATCACCAGGAAAATCATATTGTGATAATAATTCTCTAACTTCCATTTCTACTAACTCTAATAATTCATTATCTTCTACCATATCACATTTATTCATAAATACAACTATATAAGGTACTCCTACCTGTCTACTTAATAAAATATGTTCTCTTGTTTGGGGCATAGGACCATCTGTAGCTGCGACTACTAAAATAGCTCCATCCATTTGAGCTGCTCCAGTAATCATGTTTTTTACATAATCAGCATGACCGGGACAATCAACATGAGCATAATGTCTAATTCTTGTATCATATTCTACATGGGAAGTATTAATAGTAATGCCTCTTGCTTTTTCTTCTGGAGCATTATCAATTTGTTCAAAAGCACGAGCTGTACCACCATACATTTTAGATAAAACAGTGGTTATAGCAGATGTTAGAGTAGTTTTACCATGATCTACATGACCTATTGTACCGACATTAATATGTGGTTTATTTCGACAAAATTTTTCTTTAGACACGATTAATTCCTTAAATTAAAATTATTAAAATACAATTAAATAAAATAAAATAAAATACATATTTATCTACTACGATTTTCTATTATCGTCTTAGTAATTTTACTTGGTGTTTCTTGATATTTAAAAAATTCCATAGAGTATGATGCTCTGCCTTGTGTTTGTGAACGTAGAGATGTAGCATAACCAAACATTTCTGCAAGTGGTACTTCAGCGTATATAATTTTATTACTATTTAAATCATCTATACTATTAATAATCCCTCTACGTCTATTTAAATCTCCAATAAGATCACCCATATAGTTTTCCGGTGTAATAATTTCTATATTCATAATTGGTTCAAGTAATATTGGTTGTGCTTTCATAAAAGCTTCTTTAAAAGCTATAGCGCTAGCTATTTTAAATGCTATTTCCGATGAGTCAACTTCATGATATGATCCATCAAAAACAGTTACTTTAATATTAACGATCGGATAACCAGCAAGAACACCACTACTCATTTGTTCACGAACACCTTTATCTATAGCCGGAATATATTCTTTAGGAATTACTCCACCAACTATTTCATTTATAAATTCATAATTTTTTTCTCTAGATTTGATTGGTTCAATACGTAACCAAACATGACCAAATTGACCTCTACCTCCAGACTGACGAATAAATTTTCCTTCTTGCTTAACCATTTTTTTTATAGTTTCTCTATATGATACTTGAGGTTTACCAATATTAGCGTGCACATCAAACTCACGATACATACGATCAACTAAAATTTCTAAATGCAATTCACCCATACCAGAAATAATAGTTTGACCAGATTCATGATCAATACAAAATTTAAAAGATGGATCCTCTTGTGTAAGACGAATTAAAGCAGAACTCATTTTTTCTTGATCAACTTTAGTTTTTGGTTCTAATGATAAAGATATAACTGGTTCAGGAAATTCTATATTCTCCAAAATAATTGGATAATTTGGACTACATAATGTATCTCCAGTAGAGATGTTTTTTAGACCTATTGCTGCTGCAATATCACCAGCTCTAACTTCCTTTATTTCATCTCTTTTATTAGCATGCATTTGTACAATACGACCAAGTCTTTCTTGTTTATTTTTTGTTGAATTAAGTAACACCTGACCAGACTTTATAACTCCAGAATAGACTCTAAAAAATGTTAAATTACCTACAAATTGATCATTAGCTATTTTAAAAGCTAGCGCAGAAAATGGCTCATTATCTTTTGGAAGACGAAAAGTATTAGTTTCCTTATCCATAAGGACTCCATTGATATTTTTAATATCATTAGGTGATGGTAAATAATCAATTATTGCATCTAACATAGTTTGAATACCCTTATTTTTAAAAGCAGAACCACAAGTAACTACAGTAATTTCATTATTTAGTGATCTATAACGCAATGCTTGTTTAATTTCATTCTCATTAAGAGAACCATGTGATAAGTATTTATCCATTAATTTTTCTGAACTTTCCGCTGCAGATTCTAATAATTTTAAATGTAATGAATATGATAATTCAAATAGCTCTTTAGGTATATCTGTAATACTATATTTAATTCCATAGTCTTTATCTTTCCAAATAATTGCTTTCATTTTTATTAAATCTATTACTCCAGTAAAATTATCTTCTTTTCCTATAGCTAATTGAATGGGTACAGGATTAGCATTTAATTTATTTTTTAACTGTTCTATTACTTTTAAATAATCAGCTCCAACACGATCCATTTTATTTATAAAAGCAATTCTAGGTACTTTATATTTATTAACTTGTCTCCATACTGTTTCAGATTGAGGTTGCACTCCACCAACAGCACAGTAAATCATAACAGCACCATCTAATATTCTCATTGATCGTTCTACTTCTACTGTAAAATCTACATGTCCAGGAGTATCAATAATATTAATTCTATGCATATCAAATTGATTATATATACCAGACCAAAAACAGGTTGTTGCTGCTGAAGTAATTGTTATACCTCGTTCTTGTTCTTGTATCATCCAATCCATAGTAGCATCACCATGATGAACTTCTCCAATTTTATGATTTACACCAGTATAAAATAGAATTCTTTCGGTAGTAGTAGTTTTTCCTGCATCAATATGTGCACTTATACCAATATTACGATATTTAGTAATAGGTGTAACACGACTCATATCAGTCCTCTTTTAAATAAAAAAGTATATTATTACCATCTATAATGAGCGAAAGCTTTATTTGCTTCTGCCATACGATGTGTGTCTTCTCGTTTTTTTATCGCTAATCCTTTATTGTTAATAGCGTCAAATAATTCATTAGCTAAACGAATAGTCATAGATTTATCTTTACGTTTACGAGCAGCAATAACTATCCAGCGCATTGCTAATGTATTTCTTCTATTTGTATTAACTTCTACTGGAATTTGATAAGTGGATCCTCCAACTCTTCTTGATTTTATTTCAACAACTGGTCTTACATTAGATAATGCTAATTCTAATATCTCTATTGGTTTTTTATCAATTTTTTTTAATAATATGTTTATAGCACTATATAATATCTTTTCTGCAATAGATTTTTTACCATTTTTCATAATGATATTAATAAATTTTGCTAAAATTAAAGAATTAAATTTACGATCTGGTAACATAATGTGTTTATTATTCGAACGTCTTCTAGACATTTAATTACCTATTATTATAAAATAAACTATATTTAAATTTTGTATATTAAATAAATTATAATTAATTTTTTTTAGTACCATATTTTGATCTACCCTTTTTTCGATCTTTAACACCAGAAAAATCTAATGCTCCTCTTATAGTATGATATCTTACTCCTGGTAAATCTTTCACTCTACCACCTCTAATAAGAACAACTGAATGTTCTTGTAAATTATGACCTTCTCCACCTATATATGAAGTAACTTCAAAACCATTAGTTAATTTTACACGACATACTTTTCGTAAAGCAGAATTAGGTTTTTTTGGAGTTGTAGTATAAACACGAGTACATATTCCTCTCTTTTGTGGGCATTGATTTAGAGCTGGAACATTATTTTTTATATTTTTTATAGATCTTGCTTTACGCACTAACTGATTTATAGTAACCATAAATATAACCAATTTTAATTTAAAAATTAACACTAATTTTATTATATTTTACAATTATACTAATTAAAATTACTTAATTATTAAGTAAATAACTATTATAACATATTTACAATTATACTACTAGTTAATAAAGGAATATTTATTAATATACTTATTTAACTTTATATAATTTTATTATATTTTTTAATATTTATGATAAATAAAATTATATAATATCTTTATTCCATATTCACTAAGAATACTTTCTGGATGAAATTGTATTCCATATAATGGTAAGTTACGATGTTTAATAGCCATAATTTCTTTATTATTATTGTATATACTCCAAGCATTAATTAATAAATAATCTGGTAAATTTTCTGTAGAAATAGTTAATGAATTATATCTTACAGCTTTAAATGGATTATTTATATTATAAAATATGTTACTTCTATTATGAATAATATTGGATTGTTTACCATGCATAATAAAATTTGATTTTATAATTTTTGCTCCAAATACTTTACCTATTATTTGATGACCTAAACATATTCCTAATATAGGTATAGTATCAGAAAAATATTTTATTATCTTTGAAGATATATTTAATGAACTAGGTGATCCTGGTCCTGGAAGGATTATTATTTTGTCTGGATGTATATTATTAATATCAGTAATATCTATTGTATCTTGTTTATAAATTAAAACATTACTAATACCAATCATCTTAATATAATGATATGTATTCCAATTAAATGAATCATAATTATCTATTAATAATATTTTCATATTATTTACCATATTATTTTATTTAACTATTTCATATTAATTACTTTATGTACTTTATTTAAAGTATTTTTAGCTATAATCTTAGCTTTTTTGTTACCACTAATTAATATACTATTTAAATATTTTTCCTTATTTCTAATAGAAAAATATTTTTTTTGTATTTTAAATAAAATATTATTAATTTCGTTAGCTACTATTTTTTTAAGCTGTTTATAATTAATATTACTAAGATCTTTTTCTAAGTTTATTATATTTATATTAGTAAGTACTGACAGTATGTTTAATAAGTTAGAAATACCTGGTTTATTTTTTAAATCATATTTTATAATTGGGGGATTGTCAGAATCAGTAATAGCATCATTAATTTTTTTTATAACTAATTCTGGTTTATCAAGTAAAGAAATATAATTATTATTATTAATATCTGATTTAGACATTTTCTTCGTAGGATTAAGTAAAGATGTTATCTTACTTATTTTTGCTATAATAGGTTTAGGTATAGTAAAAATATTTCCATATTTTTTATTAAAATTTTTTGCTATTTCTCTACTAAATTCTAAATGTTGTTTTTGATCATAACCGACTGGTACATAATTAGTTTGATATAATAATATATCCGATGTCATTAATATTGGATAAGTAAATAATCCAACTGTAATTTTATTTGATAAATGATGATTATATTTCATATATTTGTTCTTAAATTGTGTCATATGTTTTAATTTGTTCCAACTAACATGACAACTAAGTATCCAATGTAATTGACTATGTTCAGCTATTTTAGATTGTAAACAAATAATATTTGTATCAGGATCAACTCCACAAGCTAAATATAATGCTAATGTGTTTAATGATAATGTTTTTAAATTATTATAGTTATTGTTGGTAATAGCATGTAGATCAGCTATACAATAAATACACTTATAAGTACTTTGTATACTTATCCATTGTTTTATTGCACCAATATAATTGCCAATTGTTAAATTATTTGATGGTTGCATAGCACTAAAAACTATATTTTTAATTGACATAAGCTTTGTAATCTAATATTAAAATTTTATTAATTGTAATAATATTATTGTAAACGTATTATGTATTACTAGTTAATATTTTTGATTTAATATTTTTTATAGTTAGAAAATAATTATTACTATTAAAAATTTCTGATCCAATAACAAAAATGTTTGCTCCCATTTTAGAAATTATCTCTATATTATTTAACTTAATACCACCATCAACAGCAATATCAATATCTAAATTATTATTTATTATAATATTATTTAATTGCTGTATTTTATTTAGTACAGATGGTATAAATAATTGATTACTATATCCTGGATTAACTGACATAATTAATACTAAATCTATTTTATCCATGACATACTCTAAACAAGATAATGGCGTAGCTGGATTAAATGCTAATCCAGCTTTACAGCCATAATTTCTAATAATTTGTAATAATTTATCTATATGATTAGTTGCTTCTACGTGAAAAGATATATAATTAGCTCCAGCTTTAACAAAATCTAATATTAATGATTCTACTGGATTAACCATTAAATGAACATCAATTGGAGTAGTTATGCCATAATTTCTTAATGATTTTAGTACTAATGGTCCAATAGTTAAATTAGGTACATAATGATTATCCATAACATCAAAATGTATTAAATCTATTCCTGCTTTTACTACATTTTCTATATCTTGACCAAGAAAAGCAAAATTAGCAGAAATAATAGATGCAGAAATCAATATATTTTTCATTTTTATTTATATTTTTGAAAGTAAATCTTGTTTACTATCTAAAATAGACTTAATTATTATTTTTTTATCTACATTGCAAAATATCTTTGCTGTACCAATACTAACTGGTAATATTAAATTAATACTATCTACATTATTTTTTTTATCATATTTTATAATATTAATATAATCGTTAACATTCATATTTTTTGGACCAATTATAGGTAATTTAGCTTTTATTATTAATGATCTAATTAATTTAGCATGTTTAATTTTAATTATATTAAGATTTAAAGAAACATAAGTAGCTATAATAATGCCAACAGCAATTGCTGATCCATGAGACCAATAATTATAATTAGTATATTTTTCTATTGCATGACCAAAAGTATGTCCAAAATTTAATAATACTCTTGATGTATTATTAATTTTATTTTTATTTATTATATTTACTTTTAATTTACAACAAGTAGTAACACATTGATATAAAAGTTTTAATTTTAACGAAATCAGGTTTTCTAAATTTCTTTTTATCCAAAAGAAAAAATTCTTATCCATTATTATACCATACTTAATAATTTCTGACAATCCAGAATAAATTTCCTTTTTTGGTAACGTATTTAAGAAATTTAATCCAATTAATATCAATTTAGGTTCGTAAAATGTACCAATCATATTTTTACCATACTTATGATTTATAGAATTTTTATTTCCTATACAAGCATCTACTTGAGCAAGTAAAGTAGTAGGAATATGAATAATATCAATCCCCCTTTTATAAATTGAAGCAATAAAACCAGATATATCACTTATTACGCCACCACCGAAAGAAACAATAATAGTATTATTGTCATAATTTTTTTTCAAAAGTATTAAAATAATATTATTTACTGTTGTCATAGTTTTATATTTTTCACCATCAGGTATAATAATGTATTTTAAATAATTAGTAACACTATCAAATAATTTTTTTAATTTACTTAAATATAATGATGCAATTAATTTATTTGTTATAATCAATATTCTTTTATTTTTTATAATATTAAAATTATAATTTAGTTCATTAAATAAATTATTTGATATTAAAACATTACATGAATTATATTTTAGTAGTTTTTTCATAAATTTATCAACTCTATAATATTATTAATAATATCATTAATATTTTTTTTATCTGTATTAACTATAAAATCAGAAATTGTTTCATATAAATAATTACGCTTAATTGATAAGTGTTCTAATATAATTTTAGGATTATTTAATTTTAATAATGGTCTATCAATGTAATTATTTATCCTTAATAATTGTGATTTAATACTGGTTTTTAAATAAATTATTTTTCCATATAATGGTAAATATTTTAATAAAATTTTTGATTCTACCACACCACCTCCAGTAGATAATAATATGTTATTTTTTTCTATTAATTTTAGTATTACATTTTCTTCAATTTTTCTAAATATATATTCTCCATTAATAAAAATTTTACTTATACTAGTCTTAGTAAAATTTTGTATTTCATAATCAGAATCAAAAAATAACATATTTAATTTTTTAGCTAAATAAAATCCAATAGTGGTTTTACCAGAAAACATTGGTCCTACTAAAAATATATTTCTACTTTTACTTATCATAAGTATTAATATATACTAAAAATAATTTTTTATAAAAAATTTATCTGTACTTAGTTAATAAAAACATTATAGTTTTTAATAAAAATTAGTTAAATTTAACTAATTCGACTAATAATACATTTAATTATATAAGTAAATTTATTAATTTTAATTAATTTCCTATTTTTAATGAATTATCATATTCGTACAATGAGTATTAACAATTTAAAAAAAGAAATAGAGAAATACGGCATAAAAAAAATTAAGAAAATATTGTATAATTCTAATTTTTCTGTACTTCTTAAAGAAGAACAAAATATTAATTGTTCTGATTTAAAAAAAGTATTAACTACTAATTATGGAGCTATTTCAATAAATACAGTACCATTTACAGGTAGATTACCATTAGATAAATATATAGTTTGTGATAATAAAACTAAAAATAAAGTTTGGTGGACAATAAATAATGGTAATAATAAACCAATAAATATTAATACTTGGTATTTCTTAAAAAAATTAGTTGTTAATCAACTTAGTAACAAAAAAATATTTGTTATGGATTTTTTTTGTGGTACTGATATACATAATAGATTAAAAATTAGATTTATTACAGAAATACCTTGGCAAGCACATTTTGTAAGAAATATGTTTATTATGCCAAATAAAAAAGATTTAGAAAAATTTAAACCTGATTTTATTATATTAAATGGAGCCAGATGTAAAAATATAATGTGGAATAAATATAACTTAAATTCAGAAGTATTTATTGCTTTTAATTTTACTGAAAATATACAAATTATAGGTGGAACTTTATATAATGGAGAAATAAAAAAAGGAATATTTTTAATTATGAATTATTTCTTACCATCTCGTAATGTTTTACCAATGCATTGTGCAGCTAATATAAGTAAAAGTAATAATGTAACTTTATTTTTTGGTTTATCAGGTACCGGAAAAACCACATTATCTAACATAAAAAATTATTATTTAATAGGAGATGATGAACATGGTTGGAATAATAATGGTCACGTATTTAATTTTGAGGGCGGATGTTATACTAAAATTATGAATTTGACAAATATTAATAATCCAGAAATATTTTCTGCAATAAAAAAAAATGCTATATTAGAAAACGTAGTAGTTTTAGATAACGGTTTTGTAGATTTTTCAGATAATAAAAATACAGAAAATACTAGAGTATCATTTCCAATTAGTTATATTAGAAAAAAAAATAAATCTGAACTATTTGCAAATAATGTTAAAAATATAATATTTTTGACTGCTGATTATTTTAGAGTATTACCATTAGTATCTATTTTATCATTAGAACAATCTCAATATTATTTTTTATCAGGTTTTACTACAAAATTATCAAATACAGAATTAAATGTAATTAAACCAACTCCAACATTTTCAGCTTGTTTTTCTGAACCTTTTTTACCACTACATCCAATTATATATACTAAACTATTAACTAATCATTTATTAAAAAATAATATTAATGTATTCTTAGTTAATACTGGTTGGGATTATTATGGTAGTCGTATATCTATTAAAAAAACTAAAATTATAATAAATAATATATTAAATTTTAATATTAAT
Source organism: Candidatus Lightella neohaematopini (assembly GCA_025728315.1). Lineage (GTDB taxonomy): Bacteria > Pseudomonadota > Gammaproteobacteria > Enterobacterales > Enterobacteriaceae > Lightella > Lightella neohaematopini. Next base: position 21,637 of record JAOBJW010000001.1, read on the forward strand.
AAAAAATTGTTAAATATTATACCAATATTTAATTTATTAGTACCTAAATCTTTAGATGGATTAGATTCTAACCTATTAGATCCCCGTAATTATTATATAAATAAAGAAGTGTGGCAATATAAAGCAAAAATATTAGCAAGATTATTAAGAAATAATTTTAGCAGATTTTTGGATACTGATTTAGGTAAACTAATAATTAAATCTGGACCTGAAATTTAGTTTTTAATTTTTATCTAAACTTTTTAATAAAGTTGTATAAGATATTATAAAAATTATTACTTTCTGATATAAATGGCATATGTGCTGAATTTTTTAATATAAAATTAGTATTTTTTTTATTATTTTTATTTAAAAATGCAATTTTATATGGTACTATGTTGTCCAATTTACCATATATAGTAACATGCGGTATGTTAATACAGTTTATTAATTTTCTTAAGTCAGTGTTTTTTAGTAGCTTTAAACCAAACATTAATGTTTTTACAGATGGTGTTTTATTTTTTAGAAAAATACTTTTTAAATTAATTTTTTCTTTTTTTGTTAATTTAGTATTAATATTTTGTAGATAAATAAATCTCGACATTGTTTTAATATAATTATTAGTTAGTTTTTTAGCAAAACTAACTAATGTTACATCAGAAACACCAGGCCAATTATGATCTGCACAAAAATATGGTGATGAAGAAACTAATACTAATCCTGAAAAAATATTTGGATACATCAAAACCATTTTAGTTGCTATTAATCCACCTAATGACCAACCTACTAAAATTATATTATTAATGTTAATATCGTTCATAATTATATTGACTAATTGATTTAACGTATACAAATTAGTTTCTTTACTATAACCATACCCAGGTAAATCAAATAAGTGCACACAAAAATTTTTTTTTAATTTTTTTACTAGATTTAACCAAATTTTTGAATTTATACCCCAACCATGTATTAATATTATATTAATATTACCTGTACCATAAGTTTTCCAATTTAAAAATTGCATAATAAGTAGTTAAAAATTAATTACAGAATAATAATTTCTAATAAGACTAATAAATCTTAATATTTTAAGATAATAATTTAGATAAATCGAAACTAATTGTAAATAAAATTCTTTACAATTGTTAATATAATTAATATTATTATATAGCTTAGTATTATTAATATTTAAAATAAATTTTATTATTCTTAACTTTTTCAAAACCTGATATTAGGTACTACATGTTTATTTATTATTTGTAACAAATTATATTCGTTAATATAACAAAATTTTACTATGAATAATCAAAGAATTAGAATTAAACTTAAAGCATTTGATCATAAATTAATTGATCAATCTACCGCAGAAATAGTTGAAACAGCTAAACGTACTGGAGCACAAGTAAGAGGTCCAATTCCGTTACCTACAAACAAAGAACGTTTTACAATATTAATTTCACCTCACGTTGATAAAGATGCTCGTGATCAATATGAAATTAGAACTCATAAAAGGCTAATAGATATTGTTGAACCTACCGAAAAAACTGTGGATGCTCTTATGAAATTAGATTTAGCTGCTGGAGTAGATGTTCAAATTAGTTTAGGTTAATATAATAGTTTATTTTTAAATATTTTATTAAATTATCAGAGGTTAAGAATTAATGATTGGATTATTAGGATATAAAATTGGTATGACACGTATATTTAATAATGATGGTTTGTCTATACCTGTTACAGTAGTAATGATTAAAGATAATTATATAACACAAATTAAAAATAAAAATATTGATGGTTATAATTCAGTTCAAGTTACTACTAACTATAATAAAAAAAATAAATTAAACAAACCACAACTTGGAATTTTTGTTAAAGCTGGTATAAAAAATGGTTATAAATTACATGAATTTAGATTAAAAGATAGTACAATTATTAAAAATTTAACGATTGGTCAAGTAATTAAAATTGATATATTTAATAATATTAAGAAAGTTGATGTAACTAGTATATCAAAAGGTAAAGGTTTTTCCGGAACTATAAAACGTTGGAATTTTAGTGCTCAAGATAGTTCTCATGGTAATTCTTTATCTCATAGAGTGCCTGGATCAATAGGACAAAATCAGACTCCTGGTAGAGTTTTTAAAGGAAAAAAAATGGCTGGACATCTTGGTAATCAAAGAATTACTATTCAAAATATGTTAATAATGGGTATTGACAATAATAACAAAATATTATTAATTAAAGGATCTATACCGGGTTATAGTGGTAGCCAGGTAATAGTGAAACCATCTATCAAAATTAAACACAATAGTAAAATATAAAAGAGAAATTTCATATGAAAGTGATATTGAGCGATATTAAAGAGTATACTGATGTTTTAGATTGTGTTTTTAATTATAAATTTAATTTAGATCTCATAAATCAATCTTTATTTTATTATATAAATAGTATTCATAAAGGAACAAAATCACAAAAGAACAGATCTGAAGTTTCTGGATCTGGAAAAAAACCATGGCGTCAAAAAGGTACCGGAAGAGCTAGAGCTGGTAGTATAAGAAGTCCAATATGGCGTTCTGGGGGAGTTTCTTTTGCCACTAATTCGAAAAATTTAGGTATTATTAAAATTAACAAGAAAATGTACAAGGGGGCAATTAAAAGTATATTATCTGAATTATTGAGAAAAAAAAGATTAATAATTCTTAAAGATTTTATTATTAATAGTTTTAAAACTAAAGATTTATCTAAAAAATTAAATTCTATATGTTCTGGCAAAATACTAATTATAGTAAATAAATTGGATAGAAACTTATTATTGTCATCAAATAATCTAATTAAAGTAGATGTAATAGAAGTTGTACAAATTAATCCGGTTTCTTTAATGAAAGCTGATAATATTATTGTTACTATTGACGCAATAAGAAAAATTGAAGAGAAATATTTATGATAAATAAAACTAGATTATTTCAAATATTACGTAATCCATATTCATCAGAAAAATCTTCTGTTATTACTGAAAAGAATAATACTATAGTATTTGTAGTTTCTATTAATGCTAATAAATTAGAAATAAAAGATACTATATCTAAATTATTTAATGTTAAAGTAATTAAAGTACGTACTTTAATAATTAAAGGGAAATCAAAAAAACTTAAAAATAATAGTATTAATTATCGTAGTAATTGGAAAAAATCTTATATTACATTAAGTAATGCTAATAAGAATATTAGTATCATAAATACTATTAATAATTCTAGAGGATAAAATGGTAATAGTTAAATTTAATCCTACATCTCCAGGTAGACGACATGCTAATAAATTAATTAATCCTTTATTATATAAAGGAAAACCTTTTAATAAATTAACTAAAAAAATTAGTAATTCTGGTGGTCGTAATAATATTGGTCGTATTACTGTACGACATATTGGTGGTGGTCACAAAAAGAAGTATCGTGTTATTGACTTTAAAAGAAATAAAGACAATATAGTAGCTAAAGTTAAACGTATTGAATATGATCCAAATAGATCTGCAAATATAGCATTAATATTATATAATGATGGTGAGTATCGTTATATTTTATGTCCAAAAAGTATTAGAGTTGGTGATTTAGTAGAATCTGGTAACCGTGTACCAATTAAAATTGGCAATACTTTACCAATGCGTAATATACCAACTGGATCTATTATACATAATGTAGAGATGAAATTAAATAAAGGTGGGCAAATAGCCAGATCAGCTGGTTCTTACGCTCAAATTATGTCATTTAATAAAAAAAATGTAATTTTAAGATTAAAATCTGGACAACTAAGAATAATAAATTATAATTGTCGTGCTACTTTAGGAATTGTAAGTAATGAGGAACATATGTTAAAATCGCTAGGAAAAGCTGGAGCTAGTCGTTGGAGAAATATTAGACCTACAGTACGTGGAACTGCAATGAATCCAGTTGATCACCCACATGGTGGTGGTGAGGGTCGTAATTTTGGTAAACATCCAGTTTCTCCTTGGGGTAAACCAACAAAAGGAAAAAAAACTCGTAATAATAAACGTACTAATAAATTTATTATAAATAATTATTATAGTAATTAAGTTAACATTTATATAGGATATAAATAATGCCTCGTTCTTTAAAAAAAGGGCCATTTATAGATTTTCATTTATTAAAAAAAGTAGAAAAAGCAGTACAGGATAATAATAAAGTACCAATTCGTACCTGGTCTCGTAGATCAACTATATTTCCTAATATGATTGGTTTAACTATATCAGTACATAATGGTAGACAACATATACCAATTTTTATTGTTGATGATATGGTAGGACATAAGTTAGGTGAATTTGTTCCAACAAGAACATATAGAGGACATACTGCTGATAAAAAATTAAAAAAGAGATAAATATTAATGAGTATAATTTTTGCTAAATATCTTTATGCTAGATCTTCTTCTCAAAAGTTACGTTTAGTGGCAGCTTTAATAAAAAACAAAACAACTACTAACGCTTTAAATATATTAACATTTACCAATAAGAAGTCAGCTAAATTAATAAAAAAAACTTTATTATCTGCTATTGCTAACGCAGAATATCATAATTTTAATAAAAATAATATGATTGTGCAGCAAGTACTAATTACATCTGGTCCAACCATAAAACGTATTATGCCCCGTGCTAAAGGTAAAGTTGATTACATAAAAAAAAGAACTAGTCATATTAAAATTATTTTATCAAACGTTAATTCTGGGAAAAATAATGGGTCAAAAAGTTAATCCAAATATTATTAGATTAGGTTTTATTAAATTATGGAACTCTACTTGGTATGCTAATAAAAAGGATTTTGCCAAAAATATAGATAATGATTTTAAAGTTAGACAATTTATATATAAAAAATTATCAAAAGCTTTAATTTCTCATATAATAATAGAAAGACTAACTAAGAGTATTAGAATTAATATACATGCAGCTAGACCAGGATTAATAATAGGTAAAAACGGAGAAGATATTGAAAATATTCGTAAATTATTATCAATTATTACCAGAGTACCAACCCAAATTAATATTACTGAAATTCGTATACCTGAATTAAATTCTGTACTAGTAGCAAAAAATATTTCTTTACAATTAGAAAAAAGAGTTATGTTTCGTAAAGTAATTAAAAGATCTATACAAAATACTATGAAACTAGGAGCTAAGGGAATAAAAATAGAAATTAGTGGTAGATTAGGTGGTACTGAAATAGCTCGTACTGAATGGTATAAAGAAGGACGTATACCTTTACATACTTTACGTGCAGATATTGATTATGCTAATTCAAAAGCATATACTAATTATGGTATTATAGGTGTAAAAGTATGGATTTTTAAAGGTGAAATCCTAAATAAGATAATTAAAAAATAATAATTATTTTATTACAAATTAAATTAATCTATTTAAAGAAGATATTATTATATGTTACAACCAAAAAGAACTAAATTTAATAAAATGCATAAAGGACGTAATAAAGGACTTACTTTAAATTCAAATATTAATTTTGGTTGTTTTGGTATGAAATCAATTAGTCATGGACGTATAACAGCTAAACAAATAGAATCAGCTAGAAGAGTTATTACTAAAATTATGAAAAGACAAGGTAAAATTTGGATAAGAATATTTCCAGATAAACCAATAACTAAAAAACCATTAGAAGTACGTATGGGTAAAGGTAAAGGTAATGTTGAATATTGGGTTGCTTTAGTAAAACCAGGAAGGGTAGTTTATGAAATTTCTGGTGTTACAGAAGAAATAGCTAGAGAAGCTTTTAAATTAGCAACAACAAAACTACCAATTAAAACAATTTTTATAAGTAAAAATAAAATATGATTATAAAAAAAGATTTAAAAAAAAGTAATTTGGATAAATTATATAAAGAATTAAATGAATTGTTATTAACTAGATTTAATATTAGAATTCAATTCCATAATAATAAATTAAAACAAGTACATATAATTAAAGAAAATCGAAGAGATATCGCTAGAATTAAAACAATTATTTCAATAAAAAAAAGTATTAGTTAATATTATGTCAAATAAATCTAAAGTTTTATATGGTTATGTTATCAGTAATAAAATGAATAAAACAGCTACAGTAATAGTTAATCGTCTTGTAAAACATAATAAATATGGTAAATTTATAAAACGTACTACTAAGTTACATGTACATGATATTTACGATAGTAATATTGGTGATAAAGTATGTATAATGGAATGTAGACCAATTTCTAAAACTAAGTCTTGGAAAATAATAAAAAAAAATAATTAATAATTTTACAAAATTGGTATTTAAATATGATTCAAGAAAGAACGTTATTATTAGTAGCAGATAATTCTGGAGCACGTTTAGTTATGTGTATAAAAGTATTAGGAGGATCAAGAAGACGTTATGCAAGTATAGGTAATATTATTAAAGTAGCTGTAAAAGAAGCAATTCCAAGAAGTAAAGTTAAGAAAGGTGAAGTATTGAAAGCTATAGTAGTTCGTACAAAAAAAGGGATACATAGATCTGATGGTTCATTAATAAGATTTGATAGTAATTCTTGTGTATTATTAAGTGATAATGAACAACCAATTGGTACCAGAATTTTTGGACCTATTACAAGAGAATTAAAAATAGAAAAATTTATGAAAATTATATCTTTAGCTCCGGAAGTAATATAAATAGGATAAGTATATGGCTCACAAGATACGTTATGGTGATAGAGTAATAGTAATAACTGGTAAAGATAAAGGAAAGATAGGAATAGTAAAAAAAATTTTAAAAAAAAACAAAGCAATAGTAGAAAATATTAATATTATTACTAAACATCAGAAACCTGTACCTAGTATTAATCAAGTAGGTGGATTGGTAAAAAAAGAATCACCAATTAATGTTTCTAATCTAGCCATTTTTAATAACGAAACAAATAAACCTGATTACGTTAAATTTAGATTTAAAAATGGTAAAAAAATTAGAGTATTTAAATCTAACAATTCTATTATTGATAGTGGATAATTTATATGTCAAATTTATACAAATTATATAAAGATAAAATATCTTATAATTTATTTCACGAATTACATTGTAAATCTATAATGCAAGTACCAAAAATAGATAAAATAACCATTAATATGGGGGTAGGTAAATCTATAAATGATAAAAAAATACTTGATAATGCAATATCTGATTTAACTTTAATTTCTGGTCAAAAACCAGTAATTACAAAAGCAAAAAAATCAATTTCTAATTTTAAAATACGTGCTGGTTATCCTATAGGATGTAAAGTAACTTTAAGAAAATATCGAATGTGGGATTTTATAGAAAGATTACTTTATATTGCTATACCACGTATTAGAGATTTTCGAGGATTATCAACTAAATCATTTGATGGTAGGGGTAACTATAATATGGGTATAAAGGAACAAATTATATTCCCTGAAATAGATTACAATAAAATTGATCAAATTAGAGGATTAGATATTTCTATTACTACTAATGCTAAATCAGATAAAAATAGTTATAAATTATTGGTATACTTAGGTTTTCCATTTATTAATAGGAATTAATATCAAATGACCAAAAAATCAGTACAAGCTAGAGAACAAAAAAGAAAAAAGCTCGTTTCTAAATTCTTTAAAAAACGTAAAGAATTAAAAAGAATAATATTAAGTAAAAAATATTCTTATTCGGAACGTTGGAATGCAACAATAAAGTTACAAAAATTACCTAGAGATTCTAGTTTATCTAGATTACGTAATCGTTGTAGACAAACTGGTAGACCACATGCTTTTATAAGAAAATTTGGTTTAAGTAGAATTAAGTTACGTGAAATGGCAACAAGAGGTGAAATTCCGGGTTTAAGAAAATCTAGTTGGTAACAAAATTATTATAAACATTAAATTAAAAGAGTAATAACATGAGTATGCATGACCCTATTTCAGATATGATAGTACGTATACGTAATGGACAACAAAATAAAAAACGTTATATAAATATTCCTGCCTCAAATATAAAAGTAAATATTGCCAATTTATTAAAAAATGAGGGTTATATTAGTAATTTTGATATTATCAAAATCAAAAATAAAAGTATTATACAAATAGAATTAAAATACTTTAATAATCTACCAGTTATTGAATATATTAAACGTATTAGTAAACCTAGCTTGAGAATATATAAAAAAGCACGTGATATACCTAAAGTAATATCTGGTATGGGTATTGCTATTATTTCTACATCTAAAGGTATTATGACTGATCGTAAAGCACGACACCTAAAATTAGGTGGAGAAATTATCTGTTACGTATTTTAATAATTTATTTAAGGATATATTTATTATGTCACGTATTGCTAAAAAGCTAATTATAATACCTAATGGTATACATGTATCATTAAGTAATAATAATATTATTATTAATGGTAATAATATTACTAATAGTTATTCATTTAGTAATAAAGTTATTATAAAAATAAATGAAAATAAATTGTTGGTAAATCCATTAACAAATGATAAGAAAAGTTGGGCAATTGCTGGAACTACTAGATCAATAATAAATAATATTATAATTGGAATTACTACTGGTTTTAGTAAAACACTTCAACTAATTGGCATAGGTTATAGAGCTCAAATAGATTATAAAAAAAATATATTGACTTTATTTTTAGGATTTTCACACACAATAAATTATGAATTTCCAAAAAGTATTATGATAAAATGTATCAACAATACAGATATTGTAATTACTGGTTATGATAAACAATTAGTAGGACAAACAGCTGCTAATATAAGATCTTATCGTACAGTAGAACCCTATAAAGGCAAAGGTATTCGTTATTTAAATGAAATTATTAAAATTAAAGAAATTAAAAAGAACAAATAACTATGAGAAAAAAATTAGCTCGTATAAAAAGATCAAGGAAAACTAGACATATTTTAAAAAGATTATGTGCTACCCGTTTAGTAGTTTATCGTAGTTCTAAACATATATATGCACAAATTATTGATCATACTAATAAAATATTAACAAGTGCTTCTACTTTAGAAAAAGATATAAAAAGTAAAATTAACTATTCTGGTAATAAACAATCAGCAGCATTTATTGGAACAATAATTGCTGACCGTGCTAATAAATTTGGTATAAAAAAAGTATCATTCGATCGTTCCGGATTTAAATATCATGGTAGAATTAAAGCGTTAGCCGAAGCTGCTAGAAAAAATGGATTAAATTTTTAGAATTTTAGGTTATTAATTATGTATATGGATAAACAATTAAATGAATTACGGGAAAAATTAGTTACAATCAATAGAGTTTCTAAAACAGTTAAAGGAGGAAGAATATTCAGTTTTACTGCTCTTACAGTAGTTGGTGATGGTAATGGAAAAGTTGGTTATGGATACGGTAAAGCAAAAGAAGTACCATTAGCTATCCAAAAATCGATAGAAAAAGCACGTCGTAATATGATTCAAATAAAAGTACGTAATAAAACTTTACAGTACACATTAAAAGCTAAATGTACTAGTTCACTAGTATTTATGAAACCTGCTAATGATGGTACTGGTATTATAGCTGGTGGCGCTATGCGTGCTGTCTTAGAAGTTGCAGGAATACATAATGTATTTGCTAAAGTATATGGCTCAACTAACTCAATTAATGTAATACGTGCTACTATTAAAGCTTTAAAAAATATGAAGTCACCAGATTTTGTTTATAACAAAAGGAAAAAAATTAATTATAATGAAAATTAATAATATGAATAAAAATATTAAAATTATTCAAGTACGTAGTACAATAGGTATACTACCAAAACATAAAAAAACTATGTTAAGTTTAGGACTAAGACGTATCGGTCATATTAAAATAGTTACTGATACACCATCAATAAGAGGGATGATTAACTTAGTCAGTTACATGATTAAAATTATTGGTAATAACTAAAATGTATTTAAATTCATTAAATGTATCTAAAAAATCAAGGAAAAATAAAACCCGTTTAGGTAGGGGTATAAGTTCTGGACTAGGAAAAACTAGTGGTAGAGGACATAAAGGACAAAAATCTCGTTCAGGAAAAAAAATTAGTCGTAATTTTGAAGGAGGTCAAACTCCAATAAATAGAAGAATTCCTAAATCTGGATTTATATCAAAAAAAAATATCTATACTAAAGAAATTAGTTTAGAAAAATTATTTCCTATTAAGGAAAATAAAATTGATCTTAAAGTACTAAAATCATATAATCTGGTTAAAAATAGTACTAAAAAAGTTAAAATTGTCTTGAATAAAAAATATTTAGTAAGAAAAACAATACATATAATTGGCATAAAAGTTAGTACTAATGTAAAATATAACATAGAATTAAATGGTGGTACCGTAATATAATATAATCATTACCTAATATGATAAAACAAATAAATTATAATAATAAACAAAGTTTATACGAATTAAAATCTAGAATATTATTTGTTATTATTGCTCTTATCGTTTTTCGTATGGGATCATTTATACCAATTCCTGGTATTGATGTATCTGCTATTGAAGAATTAATAATACAACAAAAGGGTACTATTATTGAAATGTTAAATATGTTTTCTGGAGGTGCTTTAAGTAGAGCATCGATATTTTCATTAGGTATCATGCCTTACATTTCGTCATCTATAATTATACAATTTTTAACTTTTATACATCCAAAATTTATAGAAATGAAAAAAGATGGTGAAATTGGTAGACGAAAAATTAATAAGTGCATTAGATATGGTACATTAATATTAGCTGTATTTCAATCTTTAGGTATTTCAATTAGTTTGCCTAGTATACCAATAATTAATAGATTAATTATTAATCCAAGTATGTTATTTTATTTTATTTCTTCAATAAGTTTAATATGTGGTACTATATTATTAATGTGGATAGGAGAACAAATTACTGAAAAAGGTATTGGTAATGGTATATCAATAATAATATTTATTGGAATTATAGCTGATTTACCTATTACTATTATCCGTACTATTGAACAAATTAGGCAAAATGATTTAAATATAATTTTACTTATAGTTACCACAATATTTATTTTTATAATAATTTTTTTAGTTGTATTTATTGAAAGTGGACAAAGAAAAATTATTGTAAACTATGCAAGAAGACAACATGGTAGAAGAATGTATAGTGCACAAAGTACACATTTACCATTAAAAATTAATATGTCTGGAGTTATACCAGCAATATTTGCTTCTAGCATAATATTATTTCCTACTACAATTATTTCATGGTTTAGTAATAGTTATAAGCCAAATAGTTGGTTACATTTTATTTTAATACATTTACAACCTGGTCAATATATACATATGATACTGTACTCAATAGCAATAATATTTTTCTGTTTTTTTTATACAACTTTAGTATTTAATTCTAGAGAAACAGCTGATAACTTAAAAAAATCTGGAGCTTTTATTCCTGGTATTAGACCTGGAGAAAAAACAGCTAGATATATTAATAATATAACTAATAAACTAACATTAGTTGGTGCATTGTATATTACAATGATATGTCTTATACCAGAATTTATGCATAGTATTATAAAAATACCATTTAGTTTTGGAGGTACATCTCTATTAATTGTAATTATAGTAATTATGGATTGTATATCACATATACAAACAATTATGATTTCAAATCAATATGATTCTATAATAAAAAAAGCAAATTTAAGGTAATGAAATTATAAGTATGAAAGTACGTTCATCAATAAAAAAAATTTGTCGTTACTGCAGAATTATTAAACGTAATGGTATACTACGTGTAGTATGTAGTGATTTAAAACATAAACAACGTCAAGGTTAACTAAAAAGGAGCCTAAATGATACGCATAGTAGGTGTAAATATTCCGGAAAATAAGCACATTTGTATAGCCTTGAGATCAATATACGGTATTGGTAAAAATATTGCAAATAACATTTGTATATCAGCACAAGTTAATCCATATACTAAAGTTAATACATTATCAGAAAATGATATTAGTAAAATACGTGATATTATATCAACCTTAACTGTTGAAGGAGATTTACGTCGTAAAACTATACTAAATATTAAACGTTTAATAGATTTAGGTACTTATCGGGGACTACGTCATAAATATCATTTACCAGTTAGAGGACAAAGAACTAGAACTAATGCAAGAACTTGTAAAAAATTAAAAAGATATTAATTAAAATTAGGTATAATAATGAATATTACTTCTAATAAAATTAATAAAAGAAAAAAATTAAAAAAACAATTAACAGATGGTATTGCACATATACATGCATCATTTAATAATACTATAATTACAATTACCGATAAATACGGTAATACGTTGAGTTGGGCAACTGCTGGTGGATCTGGTTTTAGAGGATCAAGAAAATCTACTCCATTTGCAGCTCAGGTAGCTGCTGAACGTTGCTCAAATTCAGTAAAAGAATATGGAATAAAAAATTTAGAAGTTATGATTAATGGTCCAGGACCTGGTAGAGAATCAGCAATTAGAGCATTAAATAATGCTGGCTTTCGCATTACTAATATTACAGATGTTACTCCAATTCCTCATAATGGTTGTAGAGCACCGAAAAAAAGAAGGGTGTAACTGTATAATTTATAATAAGGATAAATATGGCAAAATTTATTGGTCCAAAATTAAAATTAAGTCGACGTGAAGGTACTGATTTATTCCTGAAATCAGGAATACGTGCAATTGATTCGAAATGTAAAATAAATCAATTACCTGGTCAACATATAATTAAAAAATCTCGTATATCAGACTATGGTATACAATTAAGAGAGAAACAAAAAATACGTCGTATTTATGGTATATTAGAAAAACAATTTATTAAACTATACAAAAAAGCATCTCGTAATAAAAGAAATACTGGTGAATACTTGTTGTCATTATTAGAGTATCGATTAGATAATATTGTTTATCGTATTGGTTTTAGTTCTACTAGAGCTGAAGCACGTCAATTAATTAGTCACAAAGCAATTAAAGTAAATAATTGTATTGTTAATATTGCTTCTTATCAAGTTAAAGTTAATGATATTATTACTATTAATGACCGTGCTAAAAAACAATCAAGAATTTTAGCTGCATTAGAATTATCGTCCCAATATGAACCACCTAAATGGATTAATATAGATACACAAAATATGTGTGGTAAAATTATACGTGATATAGATCGTAAAGATTTACCACTAGATATCAATGAACACTTAATTGTTGAACTTTATTCTAAGTAGAGATATAAAATGTACTCTTATACAATAAAATTATTAAAACCCCGTTTAGTTAGTATTAAACAAATCAGTACAACTTTTTCACAAGTAGTTTTAGAACCATTAGAAAGAGGCTTTGGATATACTTTAGGTAATGCATTACGTAGAATATTATTATCTTCAATACCAGGATGTGCTGTTACAGAAGTAGAAATTGATGGTGTATTACATGAGTATAGTTTTAAAGAGGGAGTAAAAGAAGATATAGTAGAAATTATTTTAAATTTAAAAGATTTAGCTGTAAGAATACATAATAAAGATAGTATAGTACTAAATTTAAATAAATCTGGTATTGGACCAGTAACAGCATCTGATATTATTCATAATGCTAATGTTGATATTATTAATAAACAACATATTATATGTCATTTAACACACAATAATGCTTCTATTGATATGAAAATTAAAATACAATGGGGTAGAGGTTATGTGCCTGCCTACAATCAAGTAATAGAAAATAGAACTATAGGTAAATTACTTTTAGATGCGTGTTATAGTCCTATCGAGCGTATTGCTTATAGAGTAGAAGCAGCTAGAGTTGAACAACGTACCGATTTAGACAGATTAGTATTAGATATAGAAACTAATGGTACTATTAATCCAGAAGAAGCAATTAGATATGCTGCAACAATATTATCACAACAATTGGATGCATTTGTTGATTTAAATAATATACAACAACCAGAAACAAAGAAACAAGAACCTGAATTTGATCCAATATTATTAAGATCTGTTGAAGATCTAGAGTTAACAGTTAGATCAGCCAATTGTTTAAAAGCAGAATCAATTCGTTATATAGGTGATTTAGTACAAAAAACTGAAGTTGAATTATTAAAAACACCAAATCTTGGTAAAAAATCACTTACTGAAATTAAGGATGTATTATCTTCATATGGATTAACTTTAGGCATGCAATTAAAAAATTGGCCACCTACTAATAATTAATTTAAAATTAATAATTTTTAAACTAAACTATTATTTAGGAGAATGGATAATGCGTCATCGTAAAATAGGTAAAAAATTTAATCGTAGTAATAGTCATAAATTGGCAATGTTATATAATTTAGCACAATCATTAATCAATTATGAAATTATTAAAACTACTTTACCTAAAGCTAAAGAATTGCGTCGTTTTATTGAACCATTAATTACAAAAGCAAAAATAAATAATACACACAATAGAAGACAAGTATTTACTAAAATACATAATAATAAAATAATAAAAAAATTATTTAATGAAATAGCTCCACGTTTTATTAATTATTGTAATGGTGGTTATACTAGGATTTTAAAATGTGGTTATCGCTATGGAGATAATGCTCCTATGGCTTATATTGAGTTTGTATTAAGAAATAAAAAGTAAATTATTTATACTAAAATAGTATTTATTGTAAATAATTTACTAGCAATTAGTAAAATATTATTATTAATACTATTTACGGTGATAGCATTTTTATTTTTACTAATTATTTTTATTGATGTAAGAATTATAATTCCATAACCGGTAGTAATATATATCCCCCATTTATTGTAATGTATTACTGTTCCTGGATTTTTTTTAGTATAGTAATTACTTGCTATAGCACTTATAATTTTAATTATACTATCTTGATAGCAAAAAAAAGCCATTGGCCAAGGATTAAATGCATTAATCATATTTACTAATTTAGTATTTGATAAAGACCAATTAATTTTTGCTTCCTGTTTAGTTAATTTTTTTGCATATGTTATACCAATATTATTTTGTGACACACTATTATCAAATAAATTAGTTTTTAATAATTTAATTAAAACCGTAGAACCTATTTTAGCTAATTTTTTACATAAGGTAATGTTATTATCATATTTTTTTATTACACAAATTTTTTGATATATAATTTTACCAGCATCTAAATAACTGTTTATTTTCATAATAGTAACACCAGTAATACAATCACCATAATATATAGCTCTTTGAATTGGTGCTGCTCCACGCCATCTAGGTAATAATGAACCATGAATATTTAAACAACCAAATCTAGGTATATTTAATATAGATTCTGATAATTTTCTTCCATAAGAAGCAATAATAATTAAATCAATTACTAATTTTGATAACATTATTTGTATATCATCTAATGATTCAGACCATAATACTGGTATATTATATTTAACTGAAATTTTAGTTATTAAATTTGACAAATTTTTTTTATTTCTTTTAGAAAATTTGGGTTTAGGTTTAGTAATTATTAAAATTACACAATATTTTTTCTTAATTAATTTTATTAAATGATATAAAGAAAAAATAGAAGAACCAATAAATACGATACGTAAATTTTTTTGCATATCAAAATACATTATAAATTACTATCTATAATATTTTTTATATAATTTTGTTTAGATAATGATAATCTATCTATGAATAACAATCCATTTAAATGATCAATCTCATGCTGAATACAAACCGATAATAATGATTCTGCTTGTAATTCAAATAATTTACCATAACAGTCTAATGACTGTAATATTATTTTTTCTGATCTTATAATTGGAGCACTAACATTTGGTATAGATAAACAACCTTCTTCTACAACAATTCTACCGATTCTTTTAATAATTTTAGGATTTATTAAAATTAACTGTTGATTATGTTTTTTAGAAATATCAATAACAATAATGCATTTATTTATATTAACTTGTGTTGCAGCTAATCCTATACCTTTAGCAAAGTACATTGTTTCAAACATATCATTAATAGTTTTGTTAATATTATAATCTATATTAGAAACTAAATTAGCTTTTTGTTTTAATTTTCTATTGGGATAATATAATATTTTTAATCTAGACATAATTAATATTGTCTTTTATTTAATGTTAGTAATATAATATAACAATTAATCGTATTTATCTACTAAAAATTATATTATAGTAAATATATTAATTATATTTAGTTTATTAATATGACTGAATTAAATAAAATAGTAATAGCATTAAAAAACAAAAAAATAATTGCTTATCCTACTGAATCAGTATTTGGATTAGGATGTGATCCTGATTACGAAATAGCAGTAAAAAAAATATTAACATTAAAAAATAGGTCAGTTGAAAAAGGATTAATATTAGTAGCTTCACATTATAAACAAATAAAAAAGTATATTGATGAAACAAAAATAACTATTGACATACGAAAAAAATTATTTTCTAGTTGGCCAGGACCAGTAAGTTGGGCATTACCAGTTAATAATAGTACTCCAGCTTGGTTAACTGGTAAATATACTAAATTAGTAGTACGTATAAGTAATTTTTTACCTATTAAATTAATTTGTCAAAAATTTGGTAAAGCAATAGTATCTACTAGTGCTAATATTAGCCAGCAATTACCAGCTCGTACTGTAAATGAAGTATATAAATTATTTGGGTCAAGAGTAGTAATTATGAATTATACTGTTGGTAAACTACTATCTCCTACTAAAATTTATGATGCTATAAGTAATACTGTTATTCGTGGTTAATAAAATGTGTAATTTTGCTGTATTAGGTAATCCAATAAAACATAGTAAATCTCCATTAATATATAGTATTTTTGCATCACTAACAAATATTAAGTCTAGTAAATATGTAAAAATATTAGTGTCAGAAGACAATTTTAGTATGATAATAAATAAATTTTTTGCTAACGGGGGATTAGGAATAAATATTACTGCTCCATTTAAAGAATATGCAATGAAATTATGCAATAATACTAGTTATATTAGTAATGTCACTAAAGTAGTAAATACAATAAAAAAACAAAAAGACGGAACATTATTTGGTGATAATACTGATGGTATTGGATTAATAAATGATTTAATAAGATTAAGATTATTAGAATATAATAGTAATATATTATTAATTGGAGCTGGTGGGGTAGCTAAAATTATAGTAATGTTTTTGTTATCTTATGGATGTAAAATATTTATTACTAATAGAAGTATTAATAGAGCAATAAATTTATATAATTTCTATAAACAATTAGATCCAACATGTAATATTATATTATTACCAATACAGTATACTAATAAGTATAATTATGATTTAGTTATTAATGCTACTCCAGTTATATTAGATCTTAATAAAATTAGATTATCAATTATTACTAGAAAAACTGCTAAATTTTATGATTTATATTATCATAGTAATTATGAATCTGTATTATTAAAACGTCGTAAAGAAAAAATTAACTATCATGATGGTATTGGTATGCTAATTTATCAAGCTGCATATTCATTTTTTTTATGGCATGGAATTTATCCTCCAGTATCATTAGTATTAAAATATTTTATTAAATAAAAATTATGAATTTTATTAATAAATTCAAAAACAAAATTTCACTTTATTGGATTTTAATGCGTATTCATCAACTAACTAAATTATTACCTATTACTATGACTAACATTATGGTTATTATAGTTAACAAAAAATAGTAATTTTTCTAATTCTAGTAATACTGCAGTTTTATATTAAAAGTATTTATAACTAGATCAGTCAAATGTGTCATTAATAATTGTGTAGATTATAAGTTCAACTATTGTAATACGTACTAAAAATTGGCTATTATCAACCGGTAAAATAAAAATTAATAAAGTATATTTAATTTTTATTTTATTATTAGTTATAGCTACTTTTGATATTATTTTAGATAAAAAATATTGTAATGTTATCTATTTTAGTATTATATGATTATTTATCCTTTCTTAAAGAGATATATTTATGTACCTTAGTTAATATTAGATATAGCTTTTAATTTACTAATTCTTATTGTATATCATAATATGCATTATAGTTATAATGTAATTTGTTAGTT
The DNA here is from genome assembly GCA_025728315.1 of Candidatus Lightella neohaematopini. Lineage (GTDB taxonomy): Bacteria > Pseudomonadota > Gammaproteobacteria > Enterobacterales > Enterobacteriaceae > Lightella > Lightella neohaematopini. Next base: position 39,732 of record JAOBJW010000001.1, read on the forward strand.
AAATTTTTTACTAACATAGTATAAATATTACTATATGATGGTACTTATATTCTAATTAATAGAGATAATAATATTAAATTACGAATTAAATCTATTATTATGTTGTTTAACAAATCAAAAATATTTATTATACTAAAGTTATAATTACTTTATTATTATTAATTAAATTTATATATTAATAAGTATGCATTACTAATTAGTACTCTAATAATTAGTATTATATTTTTATCAATATAAATTAATTAATACAAAAATAAATAATTATTATAAAGATTTTATAATTAATAACTATATTGGTTTATTAATATTAATAGAGCTAATACAAGATTATGTAATAAGTTTTTTAAAAATATTATATAATTTATTTATTTTAATAATATTTATATTATCTTTATAAGGATATTCCGATCGAAAAATTAATGCAATATTATTAAATGATATATTATCAAATATATTATATATGTCTCGTGTAATATTTAACTTATTTTGTATTTTATCCCAATTATCTATTAAATTTATAAATTTTAATTCGATATTATTAATTAATAATATACATATTATTATATAACGTAATAATACTTTATAAATACTATTAGCTAACAATTTCATTACTTTATAATGTTTAGTTAAAAATAATTTATTATTACTATCTAATAGTAGATGTTGTCTAATAAACTCATTTACAGTTTTATTAATTAAAAATTTTAATTCTAATGTATGAATATTAATAAAGAAATCTAATTTTACTATTGGATAAATGTAATGAATTAAATATATTAGTTTTGTTCTTTTAATACTAGAATTAGTATATATAATATTAGCAATTAATGCTGGTAGAATTAATACATGTTGTATACTATTCTTGTAATATTTTATATTATAAACATTATCTTTAATTAAAGATACCGAATGAGTATTACGATTATAAATAATATTTTTATTTTTATCTAAAAAAATTTTTAGCCAATATTTTTTATTATCAAAATTTCTAATTATTAGATCAGGTAAATATGAAACTCGATCTAACAAGTTCAAATAACACAATAATTGTTTAAATAATTGTATTCTTGTTAATGTATAATTCTTAGAATCTAATAAAATTGTAAGACATAAACTAGATATGTCAATTACTACAGCACTATTAATTTTACTCATAATATTATAGGCAATATTATTTACTAGTGTTGTAATATATTTTTTATTAGTTCTTAGATAAGAAGTTTTCTTTATTATTTTATTTATATTTATTGGTTGACCAAAATTAATATAAGTAGTGTTTATATTATAAATATTTTTTATTTGCTCAAATAAAAATAAAATATAACCTCTTTTGTTTATATTATTACTTATTTCTGCATTATAATAATCTATTTCTATAACTTTTGTATAACTAATATGTATTGGAATAATAGTAATTGGCCTATGTATATTACTTAATACATATTTTATAATTATATTTAATAAACCAGTTTTAGGTGTTAGTAATTTTCCGGTACGTGATCTGCTACCTTCTATAAAATATTCTATAGCATCATCATTACTTAATAATTGATTAAAGTATTCACGAAAAACAATAGAATATAGTTTACTGTTTTTAAAATTACGTCTTATAAAAAATGCTCCTAATAATCTAGCTAAATTTCCAATTAACCAAAAATTTAAATTTATTCCAGCAGCAATAAATGGAGGCAATAATGCATTATGATATAATACATAAGAAATAATAATATAGTCCATATGACTACGATGACACGGAATGTAAATAATTTTATGTTTTTTTTCAGCAATTAATCTAACCCTATTTATGTTATATACTTTTAAAGTATGATGTATTTTTTTAAAAAAGAATTGGAATAGATTATTACATAAATTAAATGCTTCATAAGAAAAATTAGCTGATATTTCTTTAAATAATTTAATGATATTTTTTTTACTAAAAACTAATCTATTTATTTTATTACTTTTTACATATTGCTTTATATTATAAATAATATTATTAATATCATACATATTAAAATTATTTGATCCAACTATTATAGTTTTTTGTCTTATAAAATAAAGATTAATTATTCTTAATATTTTATTAGTATTATTTAATGTAATATTATTTAACTTATTATAAATACAAAAAGATGATATTGGTTTTGAAAAATATACTATATTATCTTTTTTTATCCATAAAAAATTAGCAATTTTTATAAAAAAGTTAACTAAATTATTTATAAAAAAGTAAGAATTTTTATAAAAAAATAATCTTTTCTTATTATTAATTATTGTTACTAAAATAATTGTAATACTGCTATGATAATTAATAACTAAATTTAAATAATTATTAAATTTATTAATGTTTTTACCATAATACATATACTTAAAATAATTTCTTTTTTCTTTTACGCAAAAATATCTAGATATTTTTTTATTACTATTAGTTAATATATTATCTAATGGATTAGGTAAATTACATCTTCTGCATTGAATATATAATAATATTAAATAAAACTTGGAATTAGTTAATACTAAATAAATTAACCGATTACTAACTTTATTGTTTATATTAAGTAAATTATTTTGATATGTCCTAATATTTAGAATTTTTTTACATATAAAAGATATACATAAGAAAAATATATTCTTCCAAAAATACATAATAATTATCCTTAATAATTATCTATTTTATTATAAATACAACTAAAAATTATATTTATATTTTAAGATATAAATAATTATTATTTATATAATATAATTTATTTTAAAAAATACAATCTATTTATTTAGATATTGATAATATTTAATATTTATTTTATTATGACTATTAATTTAATAAAATTATATTAAATTAATACGGTTATATATCTAAATATGTCATTAAATAAGAACTTAACTAATAATAAATTATTTGATAATAATCATAAATATTATAAATCATTACCATATTCTATAGAAGCAGAACAATCATTATTAGGTAGTCTAATATTAGACAACAAACGTTTAGATGATGTTATTACTATAATTAGTAGCAATGATTTTTATAGTAATATTCATCGTATAATTTTTTGTGAAATACAAAATTTATTAAATAATGGTAAACCAGTTGACTTGGTTATTTTATCACAATCATTAGAACAAAAAAATAAATTAGATGTTATTGGTGGTTGTGCATATCTAGCTGAATTATCAAAAAATACACCTAGTATTATAAATATAGTTTCTTATGCAACTATAATAAAAGAATATGCTATAGTAAGAGAACTAATTAGTGTTGCAAATGAAATAGCAGATGCTAGTTATTATCCTAATGGTCGTAGTAGTTCAGATTTATTAGATTTAGCTGAATCATTAATTTTTCAAATTTCTGAAAATAGAACAAATACAAATAATAATTTAAAAAATATCGAAAATATTTTAGAACATACAATAAATAAAATTGAACAATTATATAAAAAACCAAATAGTAGTATTACTGGAATATCTAGTGGATATAAGGATTTAGATGTTAAAACTGCTGGATTACAAAAATCAGAATTAATTATTATAGCAGCTAGACCTTCAATGGGTAAGACTACATTTGCAATTAATTTATGTGAAAATATAGCTATGTCAGAAGATAAACCTGTTTTAATTTTTAGTTTAGAAATGCCAGGTGAACAAATTATGATAAGAATGCTAGCATCATTATCACGTGTAGAGCAAAGCAAAATTCGTACTGGTCAATTAAATGATCATGATTGGACTAAAATTTCTAATACTATAAAAATTTTACTAAGTAAAAAAAATATATATATTGATGACTCTTCTAGATTAACTCCAACTGAAATAAGAGCTCGTGCACGTCGTGTATATAAAGAACACCAAGGATTAAGTGTAATTATGATTGACTATTTACAACTAATTAGAGTTCCATATTTAGCTGAAAGTCGTACATTAGAAATAGCAGAAATTTCTAGATCATTAAAATCTTTAGCTAAAGAATTAAAAATACCAATCATAGCTTTATCACAACTTAATAGAAGTTTAGAACAACGTGCCGATAAAAGACCATTAAATTCAGATTTAAGAGAATCAGGTTCTATAGAACAAGACGCTGATTTAATTATGTTTATATATCGTGATGAAGTTTATAATGATAATAGTATGAAAGGTATTGCTGAAATTATTATAGGTAAACAAAGAAATGGTCCAATTGGTACTATTAAATTAATGTTTAATGGACATTGGTCTAGATTTGATAATTATTCTGATTATAATTACATATATTAAAAAATAAAATATTAATTACAGATAGGAAAATATATGAAAGGAGTTAATAAAGTTATTTTATTAGGTTACTTAGGTAATGATCCAGAAATACGTTATATGGCTAATGGTAATATAGTAGCTAATATTAGTTTAGCTACATCTGATATATGGCGTGATAAACAAACAGGAGAAATTAAAGAAAAAACAGAATGGCATAAAATTGTTATCTTTGGAAAAATAGCAGAAATAGCAAGAGAATATTTAATTAAAGGTTCACAAATTTATATAGAAGGTAGTTTACAAACAAGAAAATGGCAAGACAAAAATAACATAGATCATTACACTACAGAAATAATAGTTGGTGTTAATGGAACATTACATATTATTAGTAGTCGTAATAAAATTAAAAATAATAATATTAAAAATAATACATCTAATAAATTAAACAGTGAAGAAGTAAAAACATATAAAGATGATAAGGATTTATCAATAAATTTTGATGATGATTTACCTTTTTAAAATTTTTTAATATTATTTACCAATACAAAACTTAGAAAATATTTTATCTAATAACTCATTATTATAAACATTACCAATAATACTATCTAAATAGTATTTAACATATTTTAATTCTTCTAGTAAGATATCATAATATAAATGATTTTCTTTACTACGTTTTAAATGTAAAACAACATTATTTAATATATTAAAATATCTATGTTTATTTATGTTGTTAAATTTATAGTTATTTTTAGTATATAAATCTTTTATATGGTTAAAAATTAAATTTAATCCTTCTTTTAATTTAGCTGATATCGTTATAATATAGTATTTTTCTAACTTATTAATATTAATACTTTCATGACTCAGATCAGCTTTGTTACGAATAATAGTAATTGGTATATCTTTAACTATTTTAACAAAATAATTATAAATATAATTTAATTTTTTAATTTCACAAGTAGTACTATCAACTACTAATAATATATGATTAGCTGTTTTAATTTCTTTTAAAGAATGTTTAATTCCTATTTTTTCTATAAAATTATTTGTATTATGAATTCCTGCTGTGTCACTAATATTAATTGTTATACCATCTAAGTTTATACAATATCTTAACACATCTCTAGTAGTACCAGGAAATGAGGTTACAATCGCGTTATTATATCCAATTAAAGCATTAAACAAGCTAGATTTTCCAACATTAGGTTTTCCAACAATAACTATTTTAATACCATCACGTAGTATAATATTATCTTTTACCTGTTTATTTAAATTATTTGTTGTACTAATTAAATTATTTAAGCTAGAAATAATAGTATTATTAGATAGTTGTTCTAGTTGATCATCAGGAAAATTAATCATAGCTTCTATATGAGAATATAAATTATCTATAGTACTTATTAATTTTTTAATCTTATAAGAGAAATTACCTTGAAATAAATTTATTGATTTTTTAGAAAATTCTAATGAATTAGAATTGATTAAATCAATTATAGATTCAGCTTGTACTAAATCAATTTTTCTATTTAAAAAAGCACGCATAGAAAATTCTCCTGGATTAGCTATACGAATATTAGGTAATGAAATAATATATTTTAATAAAGTATTTAATATTACTGGCCCACCATGACAATGTAATTCTAACATATCTTCACCAGTAAAAGAATTAGGATGATTAAATAAAATAGCAATACCATAATCTATAATATTGTTTTTATATTTAAATGGTAAATAACTTGCTTTTCTACTTTTTGGAATTAATCCTAATATTTCTTTTGTTATGTTATATGTTAAAGTACCAGAAACACGTATAATACCAATACTACTATATCCAGGAGTAGTAGCTATAGCAGCTATAGTATCTTCATTTTGATTTATATTCATTAATATATCTATTTAATTATTTTGAATTTTTATTTAATTAGTCCCCGAAATATTACTTGTTGTTGTATAATAGTTATTATATTACTAATAATATAGTATAATACTAAACCAGATGGAAACCAGAAAAAAAATAACGTAAATATAATTGGTATAATAGTTGCTATTTTTCTTTGTATTAAATCTTCAATATTATTTGAAGATAATTTTTGTATTATATACATAGTTACACCCATAATTATTGGTAAAATATAATATGGATCTTGTGATGATAGATCATTTATCCAAAAACAAAAATTTGCGTGTCTTAACTCTACCGATCCAGATAATACATAGTATAAAGCTAAAAATATTGGCATTTGTATTATAACCGGAAAACATCCTCCAAATGGATTAACTTTTTCCTTTTTATACAGAAATAATATTTCTTTACTTTGTTGTTGTTTATTATTTTCAAATTTTTTGCGAATTATAGATATTTTAGGTTGTAACAAACGTATTTTTGCCATTGAAATATACTGAATTCTAGTTAAAGGATGTAATATCATTTTTATTATGATAGTTGTAATAATTATTGATAATCCCCAATTTTTCGTATATTTCGTAACAAAGTTTAGTAATTTAAATAACGGTTGAGATATAAACCATAACCATCCATAATCAACAGTAAGATCTAAATTATTTGCTACTAACTTTAGTTCTGATTGTAATTTTGGTCCAATCCATATTTTAGTATAAATATCTTTTTTATCATAAGCATTAACATGTATTTTATTTTTAAAACCAATTAAAACATTATTATTTACTTTATTTATGTAAATATTATTAATTCCAAAGTTTGGAATAATTAAAGCAGTAATAAAATATTTTTGTGACATAGCTATCCAACCATAGTTAGTATTGGTAATTGACTTATAATATTTTATTTTACTAAATTCATATTTTTTATAATTTTCATGATCAGTAGAATATGAACTACCTCTATAAAAACCGTTAATAAAATTATTATTGTACTGATTTGGATTATCAATAGATTGTTTTATTTGACCAAAAACATTTATCGTAATAGTCTTATTAGTGTTATTAATAATACTATCAATTATATTAATTTTATAATTGTTACGTTTTAATATAAAAGTTTTAATATAAGTAAAATTGTTATTAGACTTATATATAAAGGGTATTTTTAATTCTTTTTGATTATTCTTTAATACATATTTTGTTTTCTTATTACAAAACTTTAAGTTTTTTAGTAAATTTTTACTAAAGTAGTCATCACTAAATAAACTACTTTGTAATTGATAAATAAAATTAGATGAAGTATTTAATAGTTTAAATGATTCATGAGATTTAAGATGTTTAGGATATTTTAATAAATATGCTTGTTCTATTGTAGAATTATCCGGATTAATCTTTAATAGTAAAGTATCAGTTATAATTGTAATAATATGACTTTTATTATCTAATAAGTATTTATTATTATTTGTTATATATTTATCTGTTATATTTAATTGATTATCATTTTGCCATATTTGCCATAATAAAAAAGAAATAAATACCAAAACAATTATAAGAAAATTTCTTTGTGTATTCATTATAATCTTATTATATTATAAATGTTTATCAATTGGATCATAACCACCATTAAATATTGGTAAACACTTGATAATTCTTTTTATAGAAAACCAAATACCTTTCATTAAACCAAATGTAGTGATTGCTTCTATAGCAAATTGCGAACAACTAGGAATAAATCTACAACGTTTACCCAGTAAAGGACTAATTATTATTTTATACCAGTATATTATGCTAACTAATACTTTTGATATAAGTATCATATCACTTTATATATTTTAAAATTAATTTGTTTTATTTTTAATAAATATTTTTTTACTAAAACTATATAATCCATAAAAAAAAATTATGTACATTCAAACGAAAGTATTCACGTATTAATCTTTTTATTCTATTCCTTTGAAAGGATTTTCTAATATTTTTTTTTGGTACTATAATACCAATACGAGAATAATTCAAATTATTTATATATCCTATTACAGTAAATTGTTCATCAAAACTAAAATATTCTAATTTATTAAATACTAAATTAAATTGTTTATTAAATAATAATTTTTGTTTCTTTGAAAGTTTATACTTTTTGTTCATTTATTTATACTTGAAACTGTTAAATATAATCTTTTTTTATTTCTTCTATGTGATAGTATTTTACGTCCACTATTTGTTTTCATTCGATGACGAAAACCATGTTTACGTAGTCTTTTTAATATAGATGGTTGAAAAGTTCTTTTCATTAAATTTCCTTAATTTTAAAATTATTATATTTGTACAAAAAAATATATAAAAGTTATTTTTAATAATTAAAATATATTTTTTGTAATAAACATGATATCATAATAATATTTAATATTATTCTTATTTAAGAAATATAATAATTATTTTTAGTGATATTAGTAAAATTATAATTTTAATATTAATGAAATTTAGTATAGAAAATATTAACTTAACAAAATTATTGCAAAATTTATATACTGTAACTAATAATAATTTATCTTTATCAATATTAAATAATGTTTTAATTGAAGTTTATAATAATCATATATTATTTATTAGAACTAATACAGAAGTAGAAATTGTAGCTAAGATAGATAATTGTAATATTATTAGCGTTGGTATAATAACAGTATCAATAAAAAAATTATATAATATTTGTAAAAAATTATCTAATAATAGTATTGTTGATATATTTTTAGAAAATAATAAATTAATTATTGGAACTAAGAATAGCTTATATTCTTTATCTACTTTACCAGATAAAGGATTTCCTAAAATTAACTATAAAAAAAATAATATTTATTGTACTTTACATAGTAATATTTTACTTAATGCTTTATCTTGTACTTATTTTTCTATGGCTAAACAAGATATTCGTTATTATCTAAATGGTATGTTATTTAAAATATCATCAAGTAATATGTATATTGTATCTACAAATGGACATAGATTATCTATCTGTAAAATTAATATTGATTTTAATGTATCAGATATATCTGTTATAATTCCAAGAAATGGAGTATTAGAATTAATAAAATTATTAAATAAATATAAATGTTTAATTAATATATTTTTCAATGATGATAGTATATCATTATCAATCAGTAATTATATGTTTACTTCTAAATTAATTGATGGTACTTTTCCTAATTTTATTAGTGTTATACCTAAAAATATAGATATTAAAATATCTTTAGAATTAAAGGAATTAAAAAATGCTTTAAGTAGGATAATAACCATCATTAATGATAAATCATATGGTATTAAGCTAATTATTAATAAAAGTAAATTAATATTAATAGCAAATAATTTAGATTTTGAGATAGCAAAAGAAATTATTATTATATCATACAATGGTAAAAATGTTGAATTTGCATTTAATGCAATATACATATTAGATGTATTAAATGTATTACATTGTAAAATATTAACATTAACATTTACTAATAATGGTATATTAAAAATTAGTGATTTGATAAATCAGCAATTATTAACTTATATTATAATGCCTATAAAAATTTAATAATTACTAATTCAGTATATCAGTAAAATTATAATTTTTAATATTATTTATAATTAAAACATAGAAATAATGTTATTATTAATATTTTATTATTTATTTTAATTTAATTTGTCAAAATTAAGTGAACTTTAACTACTTATACTAAAATGAAAGCAAATTATTATGATTCATCCAATATAAAAATTCTTAGAGGATTAGATGCAGTTCGTAAAAGACCCGGCATGTATATAGGTAATGTAGATGATGGTACTGGTTTACATCATATGGTATTTGAAGTTGTAGATAATTCAATTGATGAATCATTAGCTGGTTTTTGTGATAATATTATTGTTATCATTCATAAAGATAATTCAATTTCAGTAAAAGATAATGGTAGAGGTATACCAGTTGATATACATAAAGAAGAGGGTATATCTGCAGCTGAAGTAATAATGACTATGTTACATGCTGGTGGTAAATTTGATAGTAATTCTTATAAAATTTCTGGTGGATTACATGGAGTTGGTATTTCTGTAGTTAATGCATTATCAGAAAAATTAGTTCTTACTATTATGAGAGATGGATTTGTGTATCAACAATATTATTCTTTTGGAGTTCCAAAAAAACCAATTAGTATTATCAATAAAACTAAGTATAGTGGTACTATCATAAGATTCTGGCCAGATCTTAATATTTTTACTAACGAAATAAAATTTAACTTTAATATATTAAAAAATAGACTAAGGGAATTATCTTTTTTAAATCCTGGTGTATCTATTAAATTAATAGATGAGTTTAATAATAAGCAAGAATTTTTTCAAAATACTGGTGGTGTTAAATCATTTATATCATTAATAAATAAAAACAAATTACCAATTCATCAAAATATATTTAATTTTTCTTCTGAAAGAAATAACATAATCATTGATATTGCAATGCAATGGAATAATTCTATTAAAGAAAATATTTATTGCTTTACAAATAATATACCTCAAAAAGATGGTGGTACTCATTTATCAGGATTTCGTTCTGCATTGACTCGTACTATAAATCAATATATAGATAAAGAATTCTTAAATAAGAAGAATAAATTAGTAATTTCTGGAGAAGATATACGTGAAGGATTAACTACTATTATATCAATAAGGATGTTTGATCCAAAATTTTCTTCTCAAACAAAAGATAAATTAGTATCATCAGAAGTTAGATATGTTATAGAATCATTAGTAAGTGAAAAATTACTAGATTTTTTATTAGAGTATCCTAATGATACTAAAATAATAATTAATAAAATTATTAACGCAGCAAAAGTTAGAGAAGCTGCTCGCAAAATAAGAGAATTAACAAGAAAGAAAAATGTTTTTGATATTAGTAAATTACCAGGAAAATTAACTGATTGTCAGGAAAAAAATCCAGCATTATCTGAGTTATATTTAGTAGAAGGAGATTCTGCAGGTGGATCAGCAAAACAAGGTCGTAACCGTAAAAATCAAGCTATTTTACCATTAAAAGGAAAAATATTGAATGTTGAAAAAGCTTGTTTTAGTAAAATGTTATCTTCACAAGAGTTAATAGCTTTAATTACAACTTTAGGCTGTGGAATAGGAAAAAATGAATTTAATATAGATAAATTAAGATATCATAACATAATTATTATGACTGATGCAGATGTTGATGGATTACATATTAGAACTTTATTGTTAACATTTTTTTATAGATATATGCCTGATATTATAAAAAATGGCTATTTATTTATTGCCCAACCACCATTATTTAAAATAAAACATAATAATAAAGAGATATATATTAATAATAATGATGATATGAATATCTATCGTATCAATTTAGCAATTAATAACACTAAATTGTTTATTGATAATAAAGAAATATGTGGAAAATTATTATTTATGATAATAAACAATTATTTAATGATTAAAAGAAGATTAAAAAATATAAAATATTCGTATTATGAATTTTTAATAAAATACTTATTCTATCAACCAATACTAACAGTTCATAATTTTAGTAATTTAGAGGTACTTAATAAATGGATATTATCATTAATTAAATTAGTAAATAATAATGAAAAAATAATATTTATTAATGACTATAAAATTTCTAAAAATAATGATTTCTATTATGAAATATTATTATCTACTATAGTATATGGTAAAGTTAGATATTTTTTAATAAATAAAGATTTTATAAACAGTGAAGAATATAGAATAATTTTTAATATAAAAAGTAAAGTAAACATTAATTTAAATAGTAATATATACATAATTCATAATAAAAACGATAAAAATACATCTTCACTAGAAGAAGCAATAAAATGGTTATTAAATGAATCATGTAAGAATTTAGTTATTCAAAGATATAAAGGACTTGGAGAAATGAATGCTGATCAATTATGGAAAACTACAATGGATCCTAATAGAAGATGTATATCACAAATAACAATTAATGATATTAGTATGGCAAATGATTTATTTAATATATTAATGGGTGATGATGTAATATTACGTAAAAAATTTATTGAGCAAAATTCATTAGAAGCAATAAATATTGATATCTAAATATTATATTATTTTTATTTAAAAAATTTGTAATTTTTACTGGAAATAATTAATTATATAAACTATACTATAATATAATTATTATTTATAATTTATTTATACAATAGGAAAAAAAGTATGCATGATTATGATCTTTCTCCTTTATTAAAACAATGGATAGGATTTGATAGACTAGCTAGTAATATACAGATAGATCAAGAGAATTTTAATTTTCCTCCATATAATATTGAGAAATATGATGAGGACCATTATCGTATTGTACTGGCATTAGCAGGTTTTAAAGAAGATGAATTAATAGTTGAAGTGGAAGGGCCTAGATTAACTATTAAGGGTAAACCTACTACATGTGAGAATAAACAAGTACATTATTTATATCAAGGGTTAATCTGTAAAAAATTTTCTCTAAGCTTTGCTTTAGCTGAACATATGTTAGTAGATTATGCTGAATTTAGTAATGGTTTACTTAGCATTAATTTAATTAGACAAATTCCAGAATCGTTGCAACCTCGTAGGATTATTATTAATAAACAATAAATCTTGTACCATAAAACTAGCTTTATTTAACTATAAAGCTAGTTTTATTATATTATTTTAATATTTTTTAATTCATATTTTAAATATGCATAATATATTGGAGCTGCTATTAATCCATTCAATCCAAAAATTGATTCTAAAAATAACATTACTAATATTAATTCCCATGATTTAGTGTTAGTTCTTTGACCAACTATTTCGGCATTTAGTACATATTCAAGTTTGTGAATAAAAATTAAATAAACTAGGATAATTACTCCAACAGTTAAAGAAACTGATAAAGATGAAAAAATTATTAATATATTAGAAATTAAATTACCAATAATAGGTATTAAACCTAATAAAAAAGTACTAATAATTAATATTTTTCTTAATGGCACAAATATACCCAAACTTGGTAATATAATACTAATCATAGTAGAAGTTAATAAAGTATTAACTAATGATATGCGTACTTGTGCAATAATAACATTATGAAATGCTAATGATAAAAAATATATACGTTTATTTAATTGATTAATAAAATACGAATGATTATTACTTGGTTTATTTAAAGATATTATTGCACCTATAATAATACCTATAAAAATAGTTAATAAAGTACGTATAACTATACGTATCATATCTCTTACAATAATTAAATTTGATTCTAGCAATAGAATAATTTTATTCTTTAAATCTTCAATATTATTGGGTAAAAATAATAACAAAAATTTAGGGATATGATTTTTTATATTTAGTAATATGTAATTAATATTATTAATGATATTTAAATCATGTTGAAAATCTGAAGTTAATAAATTAATTAAATTAATAATTAATAATGTTATTAATATTAATATAATAGTTATTAAAAGAATTACTACAGCTAATCTAGCTTTATTTATTAATATGTATCTAAACCAAGGAGTAAAAAATACAATTAATTCATATGAAATAAAACCAGATATAAATCCGGGAAACAAATGTAATGGTATAATAATAATAATAAATAAAAATACTAGTATATAAGAAGAAATTTTTAATATTGTTTTATTAGTAGACATTTTATAAAATTTATGAATAATTAACTTTTAATAAAATTACTTATTAAGTATAGTTAGTATGATATACTAATAATTTAATAATTAAATGCTAAATTTAGTATTGTGCATAATTTAATTGTAAAAAAATAACTTTAAGTATTATACTACAATGTTAGCGGTTATCCAATTATACATAATATAAATCATAAATATGAAATCATTTCAAGATATTATTTTTGATTTACAAAAATTTTGGATTAGTTATGGTTGTGTTATAGTTCAGCCTGTTGATATAGAAGTAGGAGCTGGTACATTACACCCTATAACTTATCTTAGAGCAATAGGTCCGGAACCTATTTTTGCAGCTTATGTACAAGCTTCTCGTAGACCATCAGACGGTAGATATGGAGTTAGCAATAATAGGTTATTACAATATTATCAATTTCAAGTAATATTAAAACCATCTTTAAATAAATTACAAGAATTATATATTAAGTCTCTAAAAGCATTAAAATTAGATTTAATTAATAATGACATAAAGTTTATTGAAGATAATTGGGAACATCCAACATTAGGTGCTCATGGACTAGGTTGGGAGGTTTGGTTTAATGGTATGGAGATAACACAAATTACATACTTACAGAAAATGGGTGGTTTAGAATGTAATCCAGTAATGGGAGAAATTACATATGGATTAGAACGTTTAGCTATGTGTATACAAAAAGTAGATAATATTTATAATATAGTATGGAGTAATAATAAAAGAGGTATTTTATTTTACAAAGACATGTTTTATCAAAATGAAATAGAAAATTGTAAATATTATTTCGAATATATTAATAAAAATTTTCTTTTACGATCTTTTATTCATTATGAAAAAGAAATAAATAAATTAATTACCTTAAATAATCCATTAATATTACCAGCATATGAATTAGTTATAAAAATTATACATATTTTTAATATATTAGATGCGTCTAATATTATTTCTTCATTAGAAAGACAAGATTTTATATTAAGAATTCGTAATTTATCTAAAAAAATTGCTAAAACTTATTTAAAATATCGTAAAAATATTAATTTTCCTATGTGTAAAGTAATAAACATCAATAAATAATAAATAAAATGAATAATTTATTAATTGAAATAGGTACAGAAGATCTACCATCAGATATGTTAACTGTGTTAATTGATAAATTAACTAATAATGTTTCTTGTGAATTAAACAAATTTAATATTAAATATATAAAGATAATAAAATTTTTTTCTTCTAGAAGATTAGCAATTATAGTATTAATAAATATTTTTTCATTAAAAAATATAATAAGCAGTAAGTATTTTTTATTAATATATAAATTAGCTAAAAATAAACATAATGTTAATAACAATATTTCTAATTATGTTAATTATATTTTAACTAATAAATATAAATTACGTAGTAAATATTTTATAACAAATATACTATTTGCTATAGTACATACAGCAATTAATAATATTAAAGTACCAAATATGATGCGCTGGGGTAATGATAATATGTATTTTGTTCGTCCAGTTAATAATATTATTGTCTTATTAGATAATTATTTAATTCACGGAACAATATTTGGTGTTAATAGCAATAATATTATTCATGGTCACAGATTTATGGGACTATATAATATTAATATAAAATTTGCTCAACAATATCCAAAAATATTAATGAATAATAAAGTAGTAGCTAACTTTAATAAACGTAAATATATGATTTTAAATCAAATAAAAAATATTACAACTAAATTAAATGGCTACGTTAATATTAATTCTAAATTATTAGAAGAAATTATAGCAATAACAGAATGGCCAAAATTATTAGTTGGTTCATTTAAAACAGAGTTTCTTTTTTTACCATCAGAAATATTAATACACATAATCCAAGACATACAAAAATGTTTTCCTATATATAATAATAATGGTAATTTATCAAAATATTATATACTAGCTACTAATATTATTTCTAGTAATAGTCATATAATAGTAAAAGATAATAATACTGTAATTAATAATCGTTTAAAAGATGCTGAATTCTTTTTTATTCAAGATCGTAAGAAAAAATTAGTTAATTATTTAGTTAATTTAAAAAACATTTCATTTCATACTAAATTAGGATCAATGTTTGACAAAAGCTATAGATTACAACAAATATCATCTTATATAGCATACTTGGTTGGTGTTAATATTTCTTGGGCAGCTAGAGCTGCAATAATATCAAAATGTGATTTAGCTACTAGTATGGTAAAAGAATTTAATAATACAAAAGGAATAATTGGTATGTATTATGCTTCATTAGATAATGAAGTTTTAGACGTAATCAAAGCACAAAAAGAACAATATATATATCATATAAGCAATAATTTAGTAATGAATAAAATATCATGTATATTGATTATAGCAAATTCTATAGATAATATAGTTGGATTTTTTGGAATTAATAAATTACCTACTGGTAGTAAAGATCCATTTGCGTTACGTAGAGCTGCAATTAATATAATACAAATAATAATAAAAAATGAATTATATATAGATATCAAAAAATTAATAGAGTATTCCATAGCAACCTATGATAATAATGATTTTAATCAAAAAAAGGAATTTTTAGTCATAAATATTATTAAATTTATATTTAATCGTTTACATTTTTGGTACAAAAAAAATGGTTTCAATGAAAAGATAATTAATACTTTATTAACAAAAAAAAATACTAATTTGGTAAATTTAAATAAAATAATAGTTGATGTTAATAAATTTATAAAATTAGATAAATCAAAAATACTAATTGCAACTTATAAAAGATTAATTAATTTGTTAAATAAACATCCATTTAAAACAAACAATAATTTTATACACTATTTTTTAAAAAATAGTGTAGAAATTAATTTGTTTTATTATTTAGAAGACACAAAAAAAATTGTAAAAAAATTTATCATAGAAAAAAAATATTATCAAATATTAATTAAATTAACAAAATTATGTAATGTAATAAATAAATTTATTGATACAGTACAAATTATAGTATCTGATAATTTAATTACATCAAATCGTTTATTATTAATGAATAATTGTTGTAATTTATTAATAAAAGTATTTGATTTATCTTTATTAATTAATTTTTATAATAAAAAATTATAATATCTGTATGAATTATTTAACTATTAATCCTAGTAGTTTTTTTGGTGGTTACGTTAATTTACCTGGATCAAAAAGTATTTCTATTAGAGTATTATTGTTAGCAGCTCAATCTATAGGTATTACTCATATATATAATTTATTATATAGTGATGATATTAAATATACATTAATTGCTTTAAAAAAATTAGGTGTAAGATATTTTTTATTTAAAAATAATACATCATGTACAATTTTTGGATTAGGTAATAGTTTTTATAATATAAATAAATTATCTATATTTTTAGGACAATCTGGAGCATTAATGAGATTTTTATTAGCTATTTTATGTTTAGGTAATAAACATATTATATTGACTGGCTCACCATATATAAATCATCGTCCTATTGAACCATTAATACATGCCTTACGACAAGGGGGCGCAAAATTTATTTTAAAAAAAGATAAACTACCAATAATTTTAGGAGGATTTATTGGAGGAAAAATTAATATTATTGGTAACATATCTAGTCAATTTATTAGTGCACTACTTATGTTAGCTCCATTAGCAAATTATAATACTACTATTATAGTAAAAAATAAAATAATTTCTAAACCATATATTGATATGACTATTAATATAATGAAAGTTTTTGGTGTAAAAATTATTAATTATAATTATAAATATTTTTATATTGTTGGAAAACAACACTATTATTCTCCTGGAAATTATATTATAGAAGGAGATGTAACACATGCTTCTTATTTTCTAGCAGCATCTGTAATTAGTAATAATGCAGTATTAATTAATAATATTAATTATAGTAGTATTCAAGGTGATATAAAATTTTTAAACATTTTAAATAAAATGGGAGCTAAGATACTACTAAGTAGTAATTATATTAAATGTATTGGAGCAGATAAATTATATTCAATAAATATCGACTGTAAAAATATACCTGATGTAGCCATGACTGCAGCTATAATTTCTATTTTTGCTACTGGAACAACAAAATTATATAATATATCAACTTGGAGTATTAAAGAAACTAATCGCATTGTTGCTATAACAAATGAATTAATTAAATTAGGTGTTAAAGTAATTAGTAATCAAAATAGCATGATTATTATACCCCAAAAAAAGTTGAGTAAATATGTAATAATTAATACTTATAATGATCATCGTATAGCAATGTGTTTTGCTTTGATGATTTTAGCAAAAATTAAAATTACTATTATCAATCCTGATTGTGTTAATAAAAGTTTTCCTAATTTTTTTAAATATTTTTTATCTTATTGTTATAATGACAATAATTAGTAATTTATTACTTTTAATAAAATTATTCGTTAATAATTAAAATATTATGTATTTATTGAAAAAATATTAGTTTAATGTTAATTTTTAATTGTATAATGTAGTAAAATAATATTATGTATTGTTATAATATTTAGATATTAATATCACAATTTCTAATTTACATAAATTTTATATAAAAAATAGTATCTCGTTATTGGACAACAGATAATAATATTAACCTACTATATCTTAAGAAAGGATACTTAAATATTAGTTAATAAAAAATTAAGTTTATATATGATAGAATCTTTTACTCAATTATTTGAAAAATCTATAAAAAATATTAATATGTATTCTGGAATGATTGTTAAAGGATTAATAGTATCAATTAAAAAAAATATAGTTTTGGTTGATGCTAATTTAAAATCAGAAGCTACTATTCCAATAGAACAATTTTATGATATGTATGGTAATCTAGAAATTAAAGTAGGTGATACAGTAGATGTTATGTTAGATAGTATAGAAAATGGATTAGGAGAAACATTACTTTCAAGAGAAAAAGCAAAAAAACAAGAAGTATGGAATCAATTAGAAAAAATATATAACGATACTAGTACTACTACTGGTATAATAAGTGGAAAAGTAAAAGGTGGTTTTACAGTTGAATTAAATGGAGTACGTGCATTTCTACCTGGTTCTTTAGTAGATATTAAACCTATTAAAGATAATAACCTTGAAGGTAAAGAGTTAGAATTTAAAATAATTAAATTAGATAAAAAACGTAATAATATAGTTGTGTCGCGCAGAGCTATTTTAGAATTAGAATATAATAATTATAAATTAAAATTACTATCTAATTTACAAGAAGGTATGATAGTTAAGGGAATAGTAAAAAATTTAACGGACTATGGTGCTTTTATTGATCTTGGTGGTGTTGATGGATTATTACATATTACTGACATAGCTTGGAAAAGGGTTAGACATCCTAGTGAAATCATAAAACTTGGTGAAGAAATAACTGTTAAAATATTAAAATTTGACAAAGAACAAACTAGAGTATCTTTAGGATTAAAACAATTACAGCATGATCCTTGGTTATTACTAATAAAGAAATATTCAGAAGGTAATCGTTTACGAGGCAAAGTAACTAATTTAACTGACTATGGATGTTTTGTAGAAATTGATCATGGTATTGAAGGTTTAGTTCATATTTCTGAAATGGATTGGACTAATAAAAATATTCATCCATCTAAATTAGTTAATATTAATGATATAGTTGAAGTAATGATTTTAAATATTGATCATGAACGTCGTCGTATATCATTGGGCATTAAACAGTGTAAAATTAATCCATGGAAAAATTTTGCATCATTATATAATAAAGGTGATTGTGTAAGCGGTAAAATAAAATCTATAACTGATTTTGGTATATTTATTGAATTAGATGGTGGTGTTGATGGTTTAATACATTTATCTGATATATCGTGGGAAATAGACAATAGAATTATACAACAATATAAAAAGGGTGATATAATTAAATCATTAGTATTACAAGTAGATGCAGAACGAGAACGTATTTCTTTAGGTATAAAACAATTAACTGAAGATCCATTAAGTATTTTTTTTAATAATTATAAAAATGAAATAATTGATGGTAAAGTAAAATCTTTAGATAAGAATAATGGTATTAATTTAAATTTAATAAATAATATTAGTGGATATTTAAATATTAATGAATTTACTGATACCAAGTATATTAAAGATTTAATGTGTGTAAATATTGGTGATACCATTAAAGTAAAAGTTGATAATATTGATCGTAAAAATAGACGTATTAATGTAGTATATTACACTCATGGTATTTCAGATAAAAAAAGAAATATTAATCAAGATAAAGAATTAAAAAATAATAGTAAATTTTCTAATACTATGAGAGAAGCTTTTGAAGCAGCTACAAAAGAAGATTAAAAATTATTTTATTTATAGATTTTTTACTTAATTAAATTATTATAATGTGTCTGTTTTATTAAAAGATGTATTTAAATATATATATAATTAGCTAATTTAAAAAGTTAAATACCGTATTTTTTTTGATATTTTACATATTATTTATGTATTTATAAAATTTAATCAATGTTAAAAAATAATACTACCACATGGCAAACATTTAGCCGATTTTGGTGTATGGTTTATCCATTTAAAATTAAATTAATAATTGCAATGATTGCATTGGTTGTTGGTGCAATCAGTAATGCTTATATGATATCATTGTTAAAACCAATTTTTGATCATAGTTTTGTTATTACCGACAATAGTTCCATAATATGGTGGGTACCAATTACTATAATTGGTTTATCATTATTACGTAGTAGTAGTAATTTTATTGCTAATTATTGTATAGTATGGGTATCTAGTAAAATTGTAATGAATATTAGAAAAATGTTATTTACTCATATTATGAGTATGCCAGTATCATTCTTTGATACTAAACCAACTAGTAAATTATTATCTTATATTACTTATGTAGCAGAACAAGTTGCTGCTACTTCTTCTAGTGTATTAATTAATATTATTCGTGATGGTACACTAATTATGCTATTATGTTGTATGATGTTTTATTATAGTCCATTATTATCTATGATTTTATTAGTATTAACTCCATGTATTTTTTTAACTAATAAGTTTGTTTCTAATAAATCTAAAATTATTAGTAAGGAAATGCAATACGCTATGGAACAAGTCATTCATAGTACTGAACAAATGCTTAAAGGACATAAAGAAATATTAATGTATGGAGGTCAAAATATAGAAAATAAAAGATTTTATTATGTCAGTAATTTTATGAGACAACAAGAAATAAAAATGGTAATTACTGCTTCCTTATCAGATATATTAATACAATTAATTACATCATTAGCTTTAGCAACTATATTATATATTATAAGTTTTCCAATAATATCAAAGACTATTACTGCTGGTACTGTTACTGTTGTATTTTCCTCTATGATTGCATTAATACGACCAATAAAATCATTAACTAATATTAATACTCAATTTCAAAAAGGTATGACAGCTTGTAAAACAATATTTTCTATTTTGGATATTAAAAGTGAAAAAAATCATCCAATAATTTACACAAAAAATATTGAAGGAAATATAATTTTTAATGATGTAACATTTACATATCCAACTAATAATAATCCATCATTGTACAATATTACTTTTAATATACCTGCTGGAGGCAAAGTAGCTTTAGTTGGACATTCTGGTGCAGGTAAATCAACTATTGCTTATCTACTAACCCGTTTCTATAATATAGAATCTGGTAATATTACTATAGATGGCATTAATCTTTATGATTATAATATTTCTTCATTAAGAAATCAAATATCATTAATATCACAAAATATATATCTTTTTAATGATACTATTGCTAATAATATTAGTTATGCTAATAAAAATTTGTGTTCTAGAAAACAAATAGAGGTTGTCGCTGATATGGCTTATGTCATGGATTTTGTTAAAAATATGGATAATGGTTTAGATACTATAATTGGTGAGAATGGTATTTTATTATCTAGTGGTCAAAGACAATGTATTGCTATTGCTAGAGCTTTTTTAAAAAATAGTTCAATTATTATTCTTGATGAAGCTACATCTGCTTTAGATGTAAAAACAGAATTAAATATACAACAAGCTTTACATGTTTTAAAAAAGAATTGTACGTTATTAATTATTGCACATCGTTTATCTACTATTGAAGATGTTGATGAAATATTAGTCATAAAAAATGGTAAAATAATTGAAAGAGGTAATCATAAAAAGTTAATTGGTAATCAGGGATTATATGCGCAAATGTGTCATATACAGTATAATTAATAAAATATTAATTAGAATTTGGTTTAAACATTCTTTATTTGTTTATTTGTTATTACCAATAGCATGGTTGTACAAAGTTATTATAATTATAGTAAAATTTTGTTATAAGATAGGGTGGTTAAAAACATATTATTTTTCTGTACCGATAATAATTATCGGTAATATTACTGTTGGTGGTAATGGAAAAACACCGATGGTTATATGGTTAGTAAATAAATTAAAACGTAGAGGTTGGAAAGTAGGTGTTATTACTAGAGGTTATGGTGGTAATATAAAATATCCTTGTATTGTTACAAACAATACAAATAGTAAACAATGTGGGGATGAGGCTATATTAATATGGCAACGAACTAATGTTCCAGTAGTAGTTGCTAAAAAAAGAGTATTGGCTGCTAACAAATTAATAGAATTATATAACTTAGATATTATTATTAGTGATGATGGATTACAACATTATTCATTAGGAAGAAATATAGAATGGATAATAATAAATGGATATTACCGATTTGGTAATGGTTATCTTTTACCTTCAGGACCAATGAGAGAAAGTATTAATCGTTTAAATTACTCAAAGGTAACTATAGTAAACAATGGATTACTTCAACGTAATGAAATCCCTATGTTTATTAAAACTTATAACGTAATAAATTTATATAATAAAAAAAGTTTACCTATTAGTAAATTTAAATTTAATAAAATAATATTAATAGCTGGTATAGGATATCCTAAAATTTTTTTTAATATGGTAAAATACATAGGTATACTTCCAATAAGAGAAGTATCTTTCCTTGACCATCAAGAATATAATCAATCTATGTTAGATTCATTAACTTATTGTAGTACAGAACAATTATTAATGACAGAAAAAGATGCTATTAAATGTCAAAAGTTTGCTCGTGAAAATTGGTGGTATTTGCCAATATATGTACATATACCATTAAAAATAAGTAATAGGCTATTAAACAATATAGAATATCATATTTTAAAATATAAACAATAGAATTTAAATATTTTAAAAATTTATAAATTTATGATAAATAAAGAGTTACTAAAAATTATTGTGTGTCCAGTTTGTAAAAATAAACTATTTTTAAAAAAAAGGAAAGAATTAGTTTGTGTTATTGATTCATTAGCTTATCCTATATTAGATAATATACCTATACTGATAAAAGATAAAGCAAGGAAATTTTAGTAAAAAATGAGTTTTATAGTTATTATCCCTGCTAGATTAAATTCTAGTAGACTACCAAAAAAACCATTAATTACTATTAATGGCATACCAATGATAATTCATGTCATGCGTAATGCATTAAATTCATGTGCAAATAAAGTAATAGTAGCAACTGATCATTGTAGTATTGCTAAAGTAGTAAAACAATTTGGAGGGGAAGTATATATTACTCATAATAATCACAGTTCAGGGACAGAACGTATATCTGAAGTAGTTAAATACTATAAATTATTAGATAATCAAATTATTGTTAATCTTCAAGGAGATGAACCACTAATATCATCTATACTAATTAATCAAATCGCTAGTACATTACCAAATAAAAATTATAATATGTCAACTGTAGCAATACCAATACATAATATACAAGAAATAGTAAATCCAAATGTAGTAAAAGTAATTATTAATAAATATAATTATGCTATATACTTTACTCGTACTATTAAAAATAGTATCTCTGTTAAAAATATAGTATTAAAACATATTGGTATATACGCCTATAATGTATCTTTTATTAGAAATTATAAAAATTTTCATAGTCCAATAGAACATATTGAAAATTTAGAACAATTAAGAGTATTATGGTATGGAGAAAAAATATATACATTAGTAATAAATGAATCAAAACCAATAGTTGGTGTTGACACATTAGAATCTTTAAATCAAGTACGATTTTTAATGAAGAATAGTTAAAATCATTTAAAAATTAATATCATCATATATTCCTCTAGGAAATGGTATTACGTCACGTATGTTATACATACCTGTAATATATGAAATTAATCTTTCTAAACCAATACCAAAACCGGAGTGTGGAACAGTACCATATTTACGTAAATCTCTATACCACCAGTAATTTTTAGCAGAAAGATTTTTTTCTTTTAAACAAATATCTAATTTATTTAGACGTTCTTCTCGTTGTGATCCACCAGCAATTTCACCTATATCTTGAGCAATTACATCCATTGCAGCTACTGTTTTATTATCAGTATTAACACGCATATAAAATGCTTTTATATTTTTTGGATAATTTGTTATAACAACAATATTTTTAAAATGTTCATTAGTTAGATAATTCTCATGTTCTAAAGAAAAGTCATAACCCCAAGCTATTTGTTTATTGAATTTATTTTTATATTTTTCTAATATTTGTACTGCTTCATCGTAGCTAATATGTACAAACCCATTATTAATAAAATTATTTAAACGTCTAATTAAATTTTTATTATTATTATATTTAACACAAAATTCTAAATCTTGAATTCTTTCATCTAATACATGCTTAAATATATATTTAAGCATATCTTCTGTTAAATCAATAATATTTTGAAGATCAGCAAATGCTATTTCTGGTTCTACCATCCAGAACTCTGCTAAATGTCTACTAGTATTAGATTTTTCTGCTCTAAATACTGGTCCAAAAGTATATACTTTAGATAAAGCACAAGCATAACTTTCGATATTTAATTGACCTGATACAGTTAAGAAATATTTTTTATCAAAAAATTTTTTATTATTTGTTAATACACTAAACATAGTACTATAACCTTCTGTATCTATACTAGTAATAATTGGTGTTGTTACTAAAATAAAATTATTTTTATTCATAAAATTATGTATAGCAGTAAATACTGTACTTCTTATACGAGTTATAGCACTAAAAATATTAGTTCTTATTCTCAAATGAGCAAATTTACGTAAGTGTTCCAAACTATGTAATTTAGCTGATATTGGATAATTACGTGGGTTATCTACCCATCCAGTAACTAATACTGATGTAGCTTGCATTTCATAACTTTGTTTACTTTTTGGAGATTTAATAATTAAACCATTTACTTGTACAGAACAACCAGAAGTTAATTTTAGTATTTTACTATAATTCTTAATATTACTCTTAATAATGATTTGTAAATTACTAATGCATGAACCATCATTTATATTAAGAAAAGAAATACCTATTTTAGAATCACGACGTGTTTTAACCCAACCACATACTGTAATATGTTGATTCGTAAATAACCCATTAATAATATTTTTTATACAAATTTTGTACATTTAATAACTAACATAGTTTTATTTATGAAATAAAAAATTAATTTAATATTAACTACATTATAATAATATTCTATAAAATTAAAATATAAATAATTTCTTAGTTACTTATTATTATTTTAATACTATTATTAAATTTAGTTAATTTACTAACGTATCAATAAATAATTATAATTTATTTTCAAATATCAAAACCTAATTAATAAATTAATACACTTATATTAATAATTATATATATGAATTAAAAATATTAAGTATTTATTATAATCCAAACTGGATATTAAAAGATATAAATTTTGTTATATTAAACTTATTTAAAAGTACATAAAATAAATTATTATCTATATTTTTAATATAAAATGATACAATAATTTAGTTTTAGTTGCTTTAGATATAAAATTATATTTTAATTATTATTCATAATATTTTAAAAAATAGTAAAAACCAATATTATTATTATTTATCAAACAAGTTATTAATAACAAATAAACTAAAATAACTAAAGCGTATTTTTTTGGCCAAAAATTAAATTTGTCTTACACATAGCATTATTTATTAATAGTAAACGATAATAAATAAAATTAGATAAATATTTAATATAAGTCAAAGAAATAAGAATTCGATTTTTATATTACATAAATTAAATATTAGTTTAGATATGTTATTAATAACATTATTATAATTTTCATACTTTCTGATCATACTACATTTTAACATCTAATAAACAGCATTATAATTATTACTTTTTTATGAAAAAAGTATCATAATAACATACTTAGATAGAACTTAATATATATATTATTATTATGTATTAATTTTGTGTTAATTTCAGTCTGTATAATTATATATTTATATTTAATATAATATGTATAAATATTTATATAATCTTTAATACTAAAAATATTATTAGTAATTAATAATTTTACTTTTAATACTATGTCTTTTAATGATATTACTACTAAATTTTCCTCAAAAAAATATATTTTTTATATTAGTATAATTAATAATTATTATATACTCACTTAATATTTTTAAAATATAAAAACTTGCATTATTAATAACATAATTAAAGTTATTAATAGTGCTAGCACTAATTTTAATAACTTCTTATATTTATATTTATATAAAGTAATATTTTTAGTAGAGTTATATATCTAACTAATTTACACTAAATATTTAAATTTTTTAATATCTTGAACTACTGTAATTAATAATAGATATAGTTTTAATATTACCTAAATTATTAGTGGTGATTTAGTTATTATTGTAATTCTTATCTTTTTGTAAAATAGTAAGCTAATAAATCTATTAATATCATTACTATCAATTACAATATTAAACATAATGAATTAAATTAGTTAAGTTAATTTTAATATGTGTTTTATTAAAAATAATTTATAATTGGTATATTTTTTCCTAGCAAAAACTAATATTTTTTTATTTTTTAATAAGTTTATTCTTACTAGTTTTAAATAAGTTAAAGTATTAGTAATTAGAATAGTTTTAGCTTAATCATATTATCTATCTTGTTTATATTGATTAAACATATTTAAATAATATTCATAATCGTGGATATCATATAAATTAATTAAATATATTAAACTTCTTATAGCTAAATTAAATCCTTGTACTTCAACAGGATGTATAGTTTTAGATATATCTCCTAACAATACCAAACAATTACTAATGTTAGTATATACCCACACTAATTTAAAAGATAAAAATTAATATTTTCTACAATACTATTTTATCTAATCTATTTTGTAATTCATATTCTAATAAAATACATAATTTTTTGACTATTAAAATAAATATAACTTGATTTACTATTAAAACACCATATTACAGAAAACAATACTTTTTATTGGTAATAATATTAATCCACTTTTAATAATAATTTCAAATAATGTATTAGATTAAAATATACTAGTATTAATTATGTAATAATTGCTGTTTGATAATAATTTAATATACTATAACTTATATTAAGTAATTTTACTATTTCTGATGGAGCAACATCAGCAATAATAATATATTTTTATTTAGAGTAATTGTCACGTCATTATCTGTATTTTTTTATACTATTAATATTTGTATTATTGCAAATATTAATATTATGATAATTATTTATTATCTTAAAAAATACTAATGTTATAATACTTAGTTTAATTGTATATCCT
The DNA here is from genome assembly GCA_025728315.1 of Candidatus Lightella neohaematopini. Lineage (GTDB taxonomy): Bacteria > Pseudomonadota > Gammaproteobacteria > Enterobacterales > Enterobacteriaceae > Lightella > Lightella neohaematopini. The sequence goes on from JAOBJW010000001.1 coordinate 67,338, forward strand.
AAACCGGTATATCATAATCTTTGGCTAAAATATTTATGTTGTTACGAAAATTAATATCAAAAATTTTTGTTTTATATATAGGATATACATAAGGTTTTATATTAAACTAAATATTAATCTTATTTAAGACTTTATAAGTAAAAATATGATATAATAATAGTACAATTAATAAAAATACTTTTTCTTAAATTAATTAAATTCATTTGATTTATTTTACGACAATTTTTTTAGTTAATAAAGCAAAAACAACATTAACTATTCCACCACCTATAATTGTAATAGATATAATTCCATTAAAAATTAAATTTAAATTATTACATATTATTTTTTAATTATAACTAAATAAATAATAACTTAATATCTAAAATTTAAATAATAGCTTAGAATTTTTAAAATTGTTAAATATAAAATACTACATTAATAAATATAATATTAATTTTTAAGAAAATTTAGTAATACTACCATCACAATTTCCTACCAAAACAATATCAGCTATTCTTTGTGTAAATAATCCAACAGTAACAATTCCTGGAATATTATTTAATTTTCTTTCGATTAATTTAACATTATTTAAATCCAATTTATATATATCTATTATTAGATTATTATGATCAGTAATTGTATTACTACGTAAAATAGGAACACCTCCAACACATTTTCTTATTTTATTAATAATTAATGGATATGAAAATGGTATAATTTCTACTGGAACTGGAAAATGGCCTAATTTTTTTACTAGTTTACTATTATTAATAATACATATAAATCTTTTAGATAAAGAAGAAATAATTTTTTCATTTGTTAATGCCGATCCACCACCTTTAATCATATACATATTATTATCAATTTCATCTGCACTATCTACATAGATATCAATATTTTTTACTGAATTAATATCAACTACTGGTATATTTAATTGATTTAATTGATAAGATGATTTATAGGAACTAGATACTGTTTTATTAATATAATGTTTAATTTTTACTAATTCTTTAATAAAATAAGATACAGTACTACCAGAACCAATACCAATAATACTATTAGGTTTTATATACTTAATTACTTCTATACCTAAACGTTTTTTTATTTCATTTTCTTTCATAATTTTTAAAAATTAATAATAGTAATACTAATAATAGATTATATAATCTAAAATTAAGTAATAAATTAAATTTAATTTATTAAATAATATAAATTTTATATCTTAATAATAAATATTTATTTAATAAATTTTGCAATTTTTATATTATATTATTTAAATTAATATTAAGTAAATAATAATATTTATTTAATTTTAATTATATTACTTAAATATAAGTAACAAGTTATGCAATTTAAATGAATAATAAATTAATTACATTTGTACTTATTATTAGCATAATAATATTAACTATATTTCTATTTGTTAATAATAAAAAAAGAAAAATTTATAATTTTAAAGAAATTAAAAAATTAGCTGTATTAGTTAATAAAAATATTCCTGGTACATTTTATTGTGGCTGTAAGATTAATTGGCATGGTTATCGAGGAACACCAGAATTATTTTCTTGTGGATACAGAATTAGAAGTAATTACTTAAGAGCTAATAGAATAGAATGGGAACATGTTGTACCAGCTTGGAAATTTGGTCATAATATGAAATGTTGGTTACATGGTGGTCGTAAAAATTGTGATAATGATTTTAATTATCAAAAAATAGCAACTGACTTACATAATTTACAACCAGTTATAGGTGAAATAAATGCCGATAGAAAAAATTATGAATATAATCAATGGATTGGTAATTATGGTAGTTATTATGGTAATTGCAAAATAAAAATAAATTTTAAGACAAAACAAGTAGACCCACCTCTAACTACTAGAGGTATAATAGCTAGAACATATCTATATATGTATGATAAATATCATATAATATTATCAAATCGACAGTTATCATTATTTAATAAATGGAATGTTTTATATCCAGTAACTAAATGGGAATGTTATAGAAATAAACGTATAACTTTAATACAAGGAAATAGTAATCCTTACATAGAGCAAGCTTGTAAAAATAAAAATTATTAATTGATATTTAAATGCGTATACCTAGAATATATTTTCCTAATAATTGTATAATTGGAGAAATATTAGTCTTAAATAAAGACATTACACATTATATTATACATGTTCTAAGAATGAAAAAAGATAATATTATAGAATTATTTAATGGTAATAATATTGTATACCAAACAAAAATTATTGATTTAAATAAATATAACAGAATCAGATTAATTGTATTATATAAAATATATAAAAGTAAAGAATCACATATAAAGTTACATTTAGCGCAATTATTACTTAATACAAAAAAAATGGAATTTATTATTCAAAAATCAGTTGAATTGGGAGTAAATACTGTTACCCCAATAATACCTAAAGATTATAATATTAATAAACTTAATTTATTAAATACTAAAATTAAACGCTGGCAAAATATTATTATTAATAGTTGTGCTCAATGTGGACGTAACAAAATTATGAAAATAAAAAAACCACAGCCTTTAATAGATTGGTGTTCTCTACTAAAAGAAAAAAATATAAAAATATTTTTTAGTCCATACAGTAATAATAATATAAATAAATTAAAAAAATTATCATTAATTAATGAAATTTATTTTTTAATCGGGTCAGAAAGTGGTATATCTAAGGAAGATAATTTAGTTATTAATAACTATAAATTTTTTAATATAACTTTAGGACCAAGAATTTTACGTGTGGAAACTGCCGTAATAAGTGCTGTAACTATTTTACAAACTATATTCGGTGATATGGGAAGTTAATTTATAATTAAATTAAATTCAATCATAAATTTAGTAAAATTAATAAAACATAGTATTTTACTATATTATTAATGATTTAGCATACGAATTATGTTATTTATTATATATAAGATATTTTCTATTCAATAGAAATAAACTATTAATAAATAATTATCTAATAAAAATATAAAAAAGTTATAATGATTAATATTAATTTTATAATAAAAATAATTAGTTTTATACTTAATTAAAATATAAATATCTATAAGTTAATAATAATTATTTTTATATAACTTATATATCAAAATAAGAATAAACATAATAGTATTAATTTTTAACAAAAATCCAATTTATATAATTAAAAGAAGGTGTTACTATCTTAATTCTTATCAAAAATATTTTAAATATTATTACTACCTATAAAATGATATAAAATTACTAATAAATATGAAAGTATTATTTTAAATTAAATTATATAGATAGTAATTTATTATTTATTATAAATAACAATATTAATCTCTCTATTAATATACTATAATAATTAATAATATTAATAAGTTTTATGTTACTTAGAAGTTTTTTTAGTTCGTTAATAAACTATTAATGGTTAATAAAACTAGAATGTTATATATTTTAATTTATTTTCTAAATTAAATAATTAATTATTAATTAATATTATTATAAAAACAATAATAAAAGAAAATATTATATAAACATATAATAATGATTATAAAAATTTTAATAGTTTATCTTCTATTTTAGTTAAAAATAGATTAATATTTATTTAATTAAAATATAACAAATAAGAAATACAGTAACTAAAATTAATATTACTAATCTAGTGTTTATAAAAAATATAAAACATTATTAATATACCCATTATAAATAAACTAATAAATTATATTAAAATATATTATAAAAAGATTAATAATTTATTATATAATTTTATACTATATTAAATAATAATGAATTTACAGAATCATTTTTTAGTAGCTATGCCGACATTAACAGATCCATTATTTAAGGGATCTGTCGTGTATATTTGTGAACATAATTATGAAGGTGCCATGGGGCTTATTATTAATAAGCCAGTAGTATATTTTACTATAGAAAATATTCTAGATAAGTTAAAAATTAAACCTAAAATTTCGGATAATTATGATTCTAAATTGAAAAATCCAGTATTTGTTGGTGGTCCGATAGCAGATGATAGAGGTTTTATATTACATACTCCATGTAATAAATTTAATTCTAGTATTAGCATATCATCTCAAACGATGATTACAACATCTAAAGATATATTAGAAACTTTGGGTACTGATAATCAACCAGATAATATATTGGTTGCATTAGGATATTCTAGTTGGGGGCAAGAACAATTAGAACATGAATTATTAGATAATAGTTGGCTAATTACTCCAGCTAATACAGAAATATTATTTCATACACCAATAACACATCGTTGGCGTAATGCTGCAAAAATTATTGGTATAGATATTTATAACATTTCTAGTCAAATTGGACATGGTTAATAAAGTAATAATTGCAATGGCTTTTGATTTTGGAATCACTAATATTGGTATTGCAATTGGACAATCCATTACTTATACTGCCCAACCAGTTACTACATTAAAAACTAATTATGGTATTCCGATATGGAATAAATTAATACCATTAGTAAATATTTGGTCACCTAATATATTAATTGTTGGTTTACCTATTAATATGGATAATAATGAACAAAATATAACTATTAAAGCTCGTAATTTTGCTAATTTATTAAATAATAAGTTTAATATATCAGTAGAATTACATGATGAACGATTAACAACTAAAGAAGCACGTTTATTATTAAAAAATAAACATTATAAAACAAATAAAATAAAAATTGATATTATTAATCAATTATCAGCAGTTTTAATACTTGAAAGTTGGTTTAGAAAAAAATTTTTTAAATATTATTGATAACAATTTAAAATATTAATATTAATCCATTTCTAGAATTATATAATAAATTAATAAAATATTTTATTAAAGTTTATAATTTAGTAAACTAAATATTGTAATATGATACTTACTTAATATTTATAAATATTTATTTAATTAAGTCATAAATATTTTTTTAAACAAAATATATATTATTACGTTAATTAGTGAAAACTAAATTTAAATTAATATTTATAAAATTATAATTTTATTTTAATTATTTAATATAATAATTATAGATAATCTCTGTTATTTTTGTTTTGGCTTATAAATACAATTCTTTAGTAAGGAATAAATTAAAGTGGATAAATATAATATAGAAGAAAAAAAAATAAATATTATTGGTGCAGGTAATATAAGTTATGCTTTAGTTAGTGGTCTAATTAATAGTAATTATAAAAAAGATTTAATAACTGTATGCGCACCATCTATTAAAAATCGTAATAATTTAACAAAATTATTTGATATTAAAAATAGTGGTAGTAATATAAATTATTCTGATCAAGCAGATATATTAATATTAGCAGTTAAACCACAATCAATTACTTCTGTTTGTCAAGATCTTAATAAGATTAATCTATCAAAAAAAATAATTATATCGTTATTAGCAGGAATTAATACTAATATTTTAACTAGTTTATTAAAACAAAATAATATTAACATTATTAGAATTATGCCTAATATAGCAATTGCTGTAAATCATGGTATTATTGCAATGTATACATTATCTAAAAATAATAGTAATATAAATTTTACTAAAAATTTATTCAGTAAAATGGGCATCATTTATCAATTAAATAATGAAAATGATATTGATATTTTTACTGTTATTGTTGGTAGTTCTCCTGCATATTTTCTGTTTTTTATGGAAGAAATACAAAAAAAAATTGAGTCTATGGGGATAAATCAATGTGATGCTTATAACATCATAATAAATACCATAAATGGGATTATTCATCTAAGTAAATTAAATAATCATAATACGTTCAACAAATTACGTAAATTAATATCTTCGAAAAAAGGTATTACAGAATCAGCAATATCAGTATTTAAAAAAGAAAATATATCATCTATAGTATCTAATGCAATTGATATATCTATAAATCGTATAAAAAATTTAAAAGAATATTAAGATTTTTTGAATATTTGTAAGTAATGATTAACAACAAAATTAATAAATTATACTAATTAGGTAATTATAGAGTATTATATTATTATCAATAAATAATAGTATATGTAGATGTTTATCTATAACTATATATAAATAAAAATTTATAATTTATTTTTTCATATAAAAATTATTAATGTTAGTTTTTGTATTATAGTTAAAAAATACCTATTTTAATTTTTAAATTAAATCATATACCATATAGTATTTTAAAAGTAGTTAATTAATATGAAAAAAATATTATACTTGTTAAGTACTATATGTCTATTAGTTTCTTGTTCAACTAAAAATAATTTAGGTATTTTAATAGTTAAGTTAACAAATAATGTAAAATATCACATATGTAGTAATAATAAAGTTATTATAACTAGTATTAAAAATCATTTAAAAAATAATAATTATAAAACTTATAGTTATATTAATCTTAATAATCATTCAATTACTATTAAAACTATTATTAATAATAATCCTATTCAATATTTACGTACTGCTACTATAAATAGTATATTAATATATAATTATTTAAATTTAATTAAAATTAGTAAAAATTTTCTTAATATACAAACATTTAAATTTAAATATAATATTATTAATAATTTAAATTTACCAATAGAATTATATTATCATGCTATTAAACTTACTAATTATTTATTACAAACAAAATTAGTAATAAAACAAACTAATCAACATAAAATTTGGTCAATAACTATACAATACAATAAAGATTGTAATAATATTTATGAAAAGTCTTATAAATATATTAATTTAATTAATAAAGCATCAGAAAAATATGGTGTAGATAAATACTTAATTTTAGCTATTATACAAATAGAATCTAATTTTAATCCTTATGCCATTAGTCATTCGAATGCACTAGGTTTAATGCAAATTATAAGACAAAGTGCCGGACGCGATGTCTTTAAAAGACAAGGTAAATGGGGTCAACCAAGTCGTAATTACTTATTAAATCCAGAAAATAATATTGATATTGGAACAGCCTATTTAGCTATACTTCAAAATGAATACTTGAATAAAATTAACAATCCATTATCTCGTAAATATGCAGTAATAACTGCTTATCATAGTGGTGCTGCAAGTGTACTTAAAGTTTTTTCTCAAAATAAAAATAAAGCAATAAAAATTATAAATAATTTAAGTCCAGAAAATGTTTATCTTGTACTTAATACTAAACATCCATCGTTAGAATCACGTAATTATTTAAATAAAGTTAATCAATTACAACAAGAGTTTAAAATGGATAATTTTTATAAAAGGAGCGGGAAACGAGATTCGAACTCGCGACCCTAACCTTGGCAAGGTTATACTCTACCAACTGAGCTATTCCCGCTAAACTTAATTTAATATAATTACTAATTTATGAAAAAAAATTCTTACGATAATAATTTAACTCCGCAACTGATTCACGAATATCTGCTAATGCTTGATGTATATTACGTTTTTTTATACCACTTAATATTTGTGGTTTCCACCTACGAACTAATTCTTTTATTGTACTAACATCTAAATATTTATAATTAAAATAAGATTCTAGTCTTGGCATATAACGAAACAAAAATCTTCTGTCTTGCGCAATACTATTACCACATATCGGAGATTTATTTATAGGTACCCACTTAGTTAAAAACTCTATAGTTTGTTCTTCAGCAATAATTTCATTAATCTTGCTATTACGTACTCTATCTATTAAACCAGTTGCTGTATGAGTACGAATATTCCAACTATCCATTTGTAATAATTGTTCTTCTGGTTGGTATAATGCTAACGAAGGACCTTCTGCTAAAATATTTAGATTAACATCAGTAACTAAAGTAGCAATTTCTATAATACGATGATTATCTGGATTTAATCCAGTCATCTCTAAATCTAACCAAATAAGATTATTATCCACTATTTTCTCTTTTAAAATGTAAATTACTGTATGTTATTATAATAACTTATTATATATTATACAATATAGTTTAATAATTTACTATTTATATTTTTATGAATATTAAATAATGTAATTATGATTAATAAATTTAAAATAATATTATTATCTATAGTACCTAAATACCTACTAACAAAGCTATTTGGTAAAATAGCAAATTTAAAATTAGGATGTATTACTCGTTTAATTATTAAATTGTTCATATACATTTATAATATAAATATATATGAAATTAAAGAAAAAGATATAACTAAATATTATACATTTAATGATTTTTTTACTAGATCACTAAAAGATGATGTACGTAGTTTTAATAGTAAAAAATTTACTATAATATTACCTGCTGATGGTTATATTATGCAATATGGTAATATTAATAACTATACTATAATACAAGCAAAAAATATTTTTTATGATTTAACTATGTTATTAGCTGGAAATAAATATTTATCAAATAAATTTATTAATGGTATATTTGTTAATATATATTTGTCTCCTGCTAATTATCATAGAATACATATGCCTTGTGATGGTATGTTGAAAGAAATGATATATGTTCCAGGAAAATTATGGTCTTTAAATAAGTTTAATGTAAATAATAAATTAAATTTATTTACAAAAAATGAACGTTTAATATGTTTATTTAATACAAAATTTGGACTAATGATACAAATATTAATAGGATCTACTATAGTTGGTAGTATTGAAACTATTTGGCATGGTATAGTTATTCCTCCAAGAAGTCATATTATAAAACATTGGTGTTATACTAAAAGAGATAATATTTTTTTATTAAAAGGTCAAGAAATGGGAAAATTTAAATTAGGATCTACCGTAATTACTATTTTTAAAAAAAACAGTATTGTTTTATGTAAAAAAATTAAATCTAATAATATTAGTTATGTTGGTAATATAATGGGTTATAAATATTAAAAGTATTTTAAGAATTATTTATATCAAAAGAAATTACTTCTTTTAAACTATTTATTTTTAGTGCTAACATAATTAATCTATCTACTCCTAATGCTACACCAGAATAATTTGAGATATTACCATATTTTAGAGCTAATACTAATCTTTTATCTATATAACGTTTTAATTTATTATTAATAACTTTCTTAAATTCATATATAAATCTTTTTAATTGTTCTTTTGCGTCAATTAATTCGTAGCAACCATTTGATAATTCAATACCCTTGAAATAAACTTCAAATCTATCAGCAATTTTATTATTTTTATCATTAATACAAGCTAATTCTGCTTGGTAAATAGGAAAATGGTACACAAAAACTGGGTTTTTTAAACCTAACTTAGGTGTTATGATTAATGAGAATATTAATTGTATAACATTATTATAATTATTATCAAATAAATGTGTTAATTTATTTTTTAATAAAAATTTATTTATTTTTTCTTTATTTATGTTTAAAGGATCTATATTTGTATATTTAATAAATATATTTTGATAAGAAACAAATTCTGACTTTTTATATTTTAAAATTAATTTAAGTAATGCATTAGTTTCTAGCATAATATTATTCATACTACAATTTTTTCTATACCATTCTAATATAGTAAATTCTGGATTATGATATTTACCAATTTCACCATTACGAAAACTATGACATAACTGAAATATTTTGTTCATACCAATACATAGTAAACGTTTCATATGAAATTCTGGACTACTAATTAGATATAATTTTTTGTAATTATTATTAATTAATTTTGTCTCAAAGGGAATTATATTTACATTTGTAATTGTTCCGTTACTTAATAACGGGGTTTCTATTTCCACATAATTACGATATTCAAAAAATTTTCTAATTTTTCTTATTAATTTAGCTCTTTTTACTAAGTTATTAATTGAAATATTAGGTTGCCATGTGTAATTCATTTTTTATTAAGTTTAATTTTTTATTTAATTCTAGAAACATACTTACCAGAGTTAGTATTAACTTTAATTATATTCCCAACTTCTATAAAATAAGGAACTTTAATTACTGCACCAGTTATTAATTTAGCTAATTTAGTATTAGTATTAACATTATCTCCTTTTACAAAAGGAGTCGTACTAATAATTTTTAAATGTATAAATTTTGGAGGAATAATTGTAATTATTTTTTTATTCCATATAATTACATCATATTTAACTTGTTCTACAATCCATTTTATATTATTACCTATAATACTTTTATTAACAATAAATTGTTCAAAATCTTTATCTATAAAATACCAAAAATCTTCTTTTCTATATAAAAAAATTAAACAAATTTCTTGTACATCAGCTAATTCTATATTATGTCCAGACTTAAATATTCTTTCTATAAATTTATTCGATATTAATTTATGTAAACGTATTCTATTAAATGCTTGTCCTTTACCAGGTTTAATAAATTCATTATGAATAACAATAGATGGTTCATTATCTTGTAATATTTTTATTCCAGGATATAATGAGTTAACATTACGTGTAGTCATTGTATACTAATTTTATATATTAATATATTAAAACTAATTTTAGTTATTGTAATATGAAATATTTTAATAGTAAAGAACTTTGGTTAAAGCAATTATCTAATACTGTTAATAATCCAAATGAATTATTAAATTTATTAAAGTTAAATAATAATATTAAATTAGTTAATAACATAAAAACTAAAGTATCTTTTCCTTTTAGAGTACCAAAAATTTTTGTAAAAAGAATGAAATTAAATGATCCTAATGATCCATTGTTAATGCAAGTTTTAGTAAATATTAAAGAATCACGTAATTTTAATAAGTTAACAAAAAAAATTTCATTTGAAAGTAACTTAATTAAATTTAATTTAATACATAAATATAATAATCGTGTATTAATTCTATTAAATAATAGTTGTGCAATTCATTGCCGTTATTGTTTTCGTCGTGATTATTTAAAAGATATTAATAATGTAAAAAGTAATATAAATTATATAATAGATTATATTTTACAAAATAAAGAAATAAATGAAGTTATTTTATCAGGTGGTGATCCATTAATGATAAGAGATAAAAATATAAAAATATTTATATCAATGTTAGAAAAAATTAATCATATTCTTATATTAAGAATTCATACAAGATTACCTGTAATTATTCCTAGTAGAATTACAGATAATTTATGTAATATACTAAGTAATTCTAGATTTAAAATAATTTTAGTTACACATATTAACCATGCTAATGAGATAGATTCTAGTGTAATCAATAGTATGAATAAATTAAGTAAAGCTAATGTAATATTACTAAATCAAAGTGTACTACTACGAAATATTAATAATAATGCTAATGTATTAGCTCATTTAAGTATAAAATTAATTCAAGCTGGGATTGTACCATATTATATTCATTTATTAGATAAAATTAATAGTAATATTCATTTTTTAGTAACAAAAACACAAGCTAATAAAATTATGAAAGATTTATCTAGTAAAGTATCAGGATATTTGTTACCTAAATTAATGTATGATAAAAAACATTATAAATAATAAAACCCTCTATTAATTTTAGAGGGTTTTATTTATTAAAATAAACAATTTTTAGCATGAATGATTCTTTACATCATACCACCCATACCACCCATACCACCCATACCACCAGCAGCAGGACCAGCACTACCAAGATCAGATTTTTCTTCTTTAGGTAAATCTGTTACCATGCATTCAGTAGTAATCATTAATCCAGCTACTGAAGCTGCATATTGTAATGCAGAACGAGTTACCTTAGTAGGATCAAGAATACCCATACTAATCATATCACCATATTTTTCAGCAGCTGCATTATAACCGGTGTTACCATCACTAGCCTTAACTTTATTTGCTATAACCGAAGGTTCTTCACCTGCATTAGCAACTATTTGTCGTAAAGGTGCTTCCATAGCTCGTCTAGCTACTTTAATACCTACATTTTGATCTTCATTTTCACCACGTAAATTGACAATACTATTAGCTACACGAATTAATGCAACTCCACCACCAGCTACAACACCTTCTTCAACTGCAGCTCTAGTAGCATGTAAAGCATCTTCAACACGTGCTTTTTTCTCTTTCATTTCAACTTCTGTAGCAGCTCCAACTTTTATTACTGCAACACCACCAGCTAACTTAGCTACACGTTCTTGTAATTTTTCTCGGTCATAATCAGAAGTAGCTTCATCTCTTTGTTGATTAATTTGAGCAACACGACTATTTATTGAAGCTTTATCACCAACACCGTCAATGATGGTAGTAGTATCTTTAGTAATAACTACTCTTTTTGCTTGTCCCATATCTTCAAGAGAAGCTTTTTCTAATTCTAAACCAATTTCTTCTGAAATAACAGTACCAGCTGTTAAAATCGCTATATCATGTAACATAGCTTTTCTTCTATCACCAAATCCAGGAGCTTTAACAGCAGCTACCTTTACTATACCTCTCATGGTATTTACCACTAATGTAGCTAGTGCTTCTCCTTCCACATCTTCTGCAATAATTAATAGTGGTTTACTTGCTTTAGCAACTGCTTCTAATATAGGTAACATTTCACGAATGTTAGATATCTTTTTATCAGCTAATAAGATAAAAGGATTTTCTAATTCTATAGTACCAGTATCAGGTTTATTCACAAAATAAGGTGATAAATATCCTCTATCAAATTGCATACCTTCAACAACATCTAACTCATCTTGTAATCCTGATCCTTCTTCTACAGTAATTACACCTTCTTTACCAACTTTAGCCATAGCTTCAGCAATTAAAGTACCAACAGTCTCGTCGGAATTAGCAGATATAGTACCAACTTGAGCAATTGCTTTAGCATCGGAACAAGGAACAGATAATCTTTTTAATTCATCAACTGCTGCAATTACAGCTTTATCTATGCCTCTTTTAAGATCCATTGGATTCATTCCAGCAGCCACAGCTTTTAATCCCTCATTCACTATAGCCTGAGCTAAAACAGTTGCTGTAGTTGTACCATCACCAGCTGTATCATTAGCTTTAGATGCAACTTCTTTTACCATTTGTGTGCCCATATTTTCGAATTTGTCTTCTAATTCTATTTCACGTGCAACAGTAACACCATCTTTAGTAATAATTGGTGCACCAAAAGATTTATCTAATACAACATTACGACCTTTTGGTCCTAAGGTAACTTTAACTGCATCAGCTAAAACATTTACTCCCTTAAGCATTTTTGCTCGAGCGTCATTACCAAATTTAACATCTTTAGCCGCCATATTTATTTCCTTAAATTTAATTCAAATATATATAACATAATTTTAGCAAATTTAGTTTTCAACAACAGCAAGAATATCACTCTCTGACATAATTAATATTTCATTATTATCAATTTTCTCTACTTTAACGCCATAACCGTCATTGAAAATTATAGTATCACCAACTTTTACATCTAACGCTTTTACTTCGCCATTTTCTAAAATACGGCCACGTCCAACAGCTAGCACTTCACCTCGTGTAGATTTTCCAGCTGCAGAACCAGTCAATACAATACCACCTGCAGACTTAGCCTCAACTTCTTTACGCTTGACGATAACGCGATCATGCAATGGACGAATATTCATTGATAGCTCCCATAAGAAAGTCTTTATCGATTTTTTTGGTTAATGCTTTAAATTAAACATTTACAAAAAATAAAGTTGGGGCATTTAAAGAAACTTCAAGTACTACTAACAAATAAAATAGTTGTGACTTACTCTTACAATTATACTAATAGGTTGCTTGTTTAAGTATTAACGGCACGGATTTATTGCCTAGATAACATACTTGTAACAAGTTTGTTTTAATAGAGGTACAATTTAAATTACTAATTAGTATAATTTTAACTTGATTAATCAATATTTCTACTACATAATTATTTGAATTTAATTTTGCCCAGATAGCTCAGTTGGTAGAGCAAAGGACTGAAGATCCTTGTGTCCTTGGTTCAATTCCAAGTCTGGGCAATTTAATTACTGATTTTAATTCTTAATTTTACATTATTAAGTAATTTAGTAATTTTAATTACTATTTTATCTTCGGTTATTTTTTAAGAATTATACCTAAATATATTTAAAACATGTTAGTTTATATGAATAAGTTCGTTTATAAGTTTTATTTCAAATAGTATAAATTTAGTGAATTATGATATGAAAGTATTAAAGTTTGGTGGTTCGTCATTAATTCACACTAATAGTAATATACTACACGTAATAGATATTATTATTGAAAACGCTAAAACTGAAAAAATTGGTGTTGTTTTGTCTGCTCCATATAAAATAACTGATTATTTAACATTGCTAGTTAATTCTCTAAACAACAAATTTCTAGTTAATTATTATTTACTAGTAATTAGAGTAATATTTACTAAGATTATAAAACTAATATCGACTAGTAATATCGGAATTAGTTTTAGTGCTTTATACTCAATATTAAATAATGAATTTAGTAACTTGAATAATATGATAGTTAGATTAAGAAGGCCTAATTTACTAAAACAATGTGATATTGTTAAGATAATATCTTGGGGTGAAAGATTAATAGTTCTAATTATAGATAAAGTAATAAAAGTTTTTGGTTTTTATGTTACAATTATAGATCCTACAAAAAAAATTTTAGCTAGTGGTAGCTATTTAGAATCAGTAGTAGATATTAATACTTCTATAAAAAATATTAGTAATATGACTATAACGAATACGAATGTAATATTAATGCCTGGCTTTATAGCTGGTAATAAATATTATGAATTAGTATTATTGGGAAGAAATAGCTCAGACTATTCTGCAATTATACTTGCTATTTGTTTAAGAGCAAAAAGATGCGAAATCTGGAAGGATGTGGATGGTATCTACGACCAAGATCCTAAATTTACTTCAAAAGCTAAATTATTCAAACATATCTGTTATAATGATCTATTAGATTTAATTAAACTTGGATCTAAAATATTGCATTTTAATTCTGTTTCTTTAGCAAAAAAGTTTAATATAAATTGTATAATAAAAAATATAAATAATCCTAATTTATCTGGAACTATACTACTAAATAGTAGTTGAAAAATGGATAGAAAATCATAGGTACAATTTATATTGTATCTAATACGTTAAGAAATAAGTAGTGCTACAGTAGTTATTGTAATTTGCAAAATAAGCATAATTAATTAGATACGCAAATATTTAATAACAACTTAATTTAAAAACTTGAAAAGTTTATTTTTGGCCACACATAACATTTTTAGATGTATTTAAAATAAAACAAAAAATTAATTGGAGATGTTTAGTATGGGAAAAATCATTGGTATTGATTTAGGTACGACTAATTCTTGTGTTGCTATCGTTGAGAGTGGTAAACCTCGTGTTTTAGAAAATAGTGAGGGTGATAGAACTACGCCTTCAGTAATTGCTTATATGCAGGATGGTGAAATTTTAGTTGGCCAACCAGCTAAACGTCAATCAGTTACTAATCCCCAAAATACATTATTTGCTATAAAACGACTAATAGGTAGACGTTTTGATGATGAAGAAGTACAAAGGGATGTTAATATTATGCCGTATAAAATAATTTCTTCTAATAATGGCGACGCATGGTTAGATGTTAGAGGTCAAAAAATGGCCCCTCCTCAAATATCTGCTGAAATACTAAAAAAAATGAAAAAAACTGCAGAAGACTATTTAGGAGAATCTGTTAAGGAAGCAGTAATTACTGTACCTGCATACTTTAATGATACACAAAGACAAGCAACTAAAGACGCTGGTCGTATTGCTGGATTAGATGTAAAAAGAATTATTAATGAACCAACTGCGGCAGCATTAGCTTATGGTTTAGATAAGGAAACAGGAAATCGTGTTATTGCTGTATATGACTTAGGTGGTGGTACTTTTGATATTTCTATCATAGAAATAGATGATGTTGATGGTGAAAAAACATTTGAGGTTTTAGCTACTAATGGTGATACACATTTAGGTGGTGAAGACTTTGATAGTAGATTAATTAATTATTTAGTATTTGAATTTAAGAAAGATCAAGGTGTTGATTTAAGAAATGATTCGTTAGCTATGCATAGATTGAAAGAAGCTGCAGAAAAAGCAAAAATTGAATTATCAGCTACACAACAAACTGATGTGAATCTCCCTTATATTACTGCTGATTCTACTGGCCCAAAGCATATGAATATTAAAGTTACCAGAGCTAAACTAGAATCACTAGTTGAAGAATTAGTAAATAAAACTTTAGAGCCAGTAAAAGTAGCTTTAAAAGATGCTAATTTATCAGTATCGAATATTAGAGATGTTATTTTAGTAGGTGGTCAAACAAGAATGCCTTTAGTACAGAAAAAAGTTTCAGATTTTTTTGCAAAAGAACCTCGTAAAGATGTTAATCCTGACGAGGCAGTAGCTACTGGAGCTGCCGTACAAGGAGGAGTATTATCTGGTGATGTTAAAGATGTTCTTTTATTAGATGTAACACCTTTATCTTTAGGTATTGAAACTATGGGTGGAGTTATGACTACTTTAATCCCTAAAAATACAACTATTCCAACAAAACATAGTCAAATTTTTTCTACAGCAGAAGATAATCAATCAGCTGTCACAATTCATGTACTACAAGGTGAAAGAAAACGTGCTAATGATAATAAATCACTTGGTCAATTTAACTTAGATGGTATTGCTCCAGCTATGAGAGGTATTCCTCAAATAGAAGTTACTTTTGATATTGATGCTGATGGAATTTTACATGTTTCAGCTAAGGATAAAAATAGTGGTAGAGAACAAACAATTACTATTAAAGCATCTTCTGGATTAAATGAAAATGAAATAAAAAATATGATAAAAGAAGCAGAAGCTAATGCAGAATCTGATAAAAAATTTGAAGAATTAGTTAAAATACGTAATCAAGCAGATCATTTAATACATAGTACTCGTAAGCAAATTAAAGAATTAGGTGATAAAATTAATTCTGATGATAAATTAGCTATAGATAACGCTATAAAAAATCTTAATACTGCTTTACAAAATGAAAATAAATCAGATATAGAGAGTAAAATACAGGAATTAATAACAGTATCTAGTAAAATACTTGATATTGTAAAAAATAGTAATAATCAAAATAGTAAGAGTAATAATGAAAATATTCACAAAAATGAAGATAATGTAGTTGATGCTGAGTTTGAAGAAGTTAAAGATAAAAAATAATAATTAAATTTATTAATTATTTTAAACATATATAACTAGTGTACTTATTTAAGTATGAGTAAATCTGATTATTATAGTATTTTAGGTGTATCAAGACAAGCAAGTGAACGTGATATAAAAAAAGCTTATAAGCGTTTAGCTATGAAATTTCATCCTGATCGTAATCCAGGAAATAGACAAGCTGAATCTAAATTTAAGGAAATTAAAGAAGCTTATGAAGTGTTAACTGATCCAAAAAAACGTTCTATGTATGATCAGTATGGTCACTCTGCCTTTGATAGTAATACAAATAGTTTTAATACTAATAATAGTACTGATTTTAGTGATATTTTTGGTGATGTTTTTGGAGATATATTTGGTAGTAGTAAAAAACAGTACTCTAATCATAGTAAATCAATAAAATGTACAGTAGAGTTGTCTTTAGAAGAAGCTGTTAAAGGAACAATACGTGAAATAAACGTTCCATTATTAGAGAGATGTAATATATGTTATGGTAGTGGTGCTAAACCAGGAACTACTGCTACCATTTGTTCTACATGTAAAGGGCAAGGTCAAATACAAATGAGACAAGGATTTTTTATGATACAACAAACTTGTCCAACTTGTCATGGAAATAGTAAAATTATTAAAAATGTTTGCATAGTTTGTCATGGTAGTGGTCAGATAGAAAAACTAAAAACTTTATCAGTTAAGTTACCTGCAGGAGTTGATAATGGAGATAATATAAGATTATCTGTAAATAATAGATCTAATGATTTATATGTACAAGTTAAAGTTAGTAAACATCCTATATTCAGTAGAGATGGTAGTAATTTATACTGTGATGTACCTATTAATTTTGCTATAGCTGCTCTTGGAGGTGAAATAGAAGTACCAACTATTGATGGTAAAGTAAAATTAAAAGTACCAGCTGAAACTCAAACAGGTAAATTATTTAGAATGAGAGGAAAAGGTGCTAGATCCATACGTAATGGTACAAATGGAGATTTAATATGTAAAATAGTTGTAGAAACACCAGTTAGATTAAATGATAGACAGATTCAGTTAATGAAAGAACTACGTAATAGTTTTGATGGTCCTAGTGGACATAAAAATAGTCCGAGGTCAAAAAGTTTTTTTGATGGTGTAAAAAAATTTTTTGATGATTTAACTAGGTATTAATTAAATTATATCTGTATATTGTATTAACAATAAATAGTAAACAAATTACTAGTATTTGATTAAAAAAAATTATGATGAATAAACTATTTATATTACTATAAGTTATTAATTTTCCTTAATATATTAGATTTATATCTAGCTGCTTTATTTTTATGAATTACACCTTTTTTAGCTTGACGATCAATAATTGATTGTAAATTTAAATATAATGTTTTTGCTGTTATTTTATCGTTATTAAGTATTGCTTTATTAGTTTTTTTTATAAAAGTACGTATCATTGATTTTTTACTAATATTAGTAATATGATTTTTTTTAGATTTTATAACATTTTTCTTCTTTGATTTAATATTGACCAAAATAATTATCCTCCACTTTTTATAAGTACAAAAATATTTTACTATATTTTATATTAAATTATTAATAGTAATAATATAATATATTAAATAAACTAAATTAATAATTTAAAATTATAAATTATATGACAAAATTTATTAGAGGAATACATAATATAAAAAATTGCGATAGTCAACATATAGTTACTATAGGTAATTTTGATGGTTTTCATAGAGGACATCAAGTTATTATAGAGAAATTAAAAATAGAAAGTAAATATTATAATTTACCTAACATAGTAATTATTTTTGAACCTCAACCACAAGAATTTTTCTATAAAATAGTTTATAGACTAACTAATTTAAGAAATAAAATAAAATATCTTTATGAGATTAATGTAGATAAAATACTATGTATTAATTTTAATAAAAAATTTTCTTTATTTAGTGCTTATAAGTTTATTGTAAATATTTTAGTAAAAAAAATTAACATGAAATGTATTGTTATAGGTGATGACTTTCATTTTGGTTTTAATAGAAAAGGAAATTATATATTTTTACAAAAAATAGCAAAAAAATTTAAATTTAATATTATACAAATTACAACATATACTAATAATGGAGAACGAATAAGTAGCACTAAAATACGTAATTTATTATTACAAGACAAAATAGAAGAAGCTCAAATTTTATTAGGACATCCTTATAGGATTTCTGGTATTGTAGTATCTAATAAAAAATTGGGTAGAATTATAGGTTATCCTACAGCTAATATAATTTTAAATAAAGTAATTTTGCCAGTCAGTGGTGTATATATTGTAAAAGTAAACAACATATTTCTATACCCAGTATTTGGAGTGGCTAATATTAGTAGTAAAGTAACAATGTTTGGTTATAAACAACAATTAGAAGTACATTTATTAGATTTAGATATTAATTTATATGGTCGAATAATAGATGTTTATTTTATAAAAAAAATTCGTAAAGAAAAAGAATTTAATTCAATAGAAAAATTAAGACAACAAATATCTATTGATATAATAAAAACACGTGATTTTATAAAAAACAATATTTAATTTTTTAAGGAAAATAAAATAATAATGGCTGATTACAAAAATACTATTAATTTACCTAAGACTAGTTTTAAAATGAAAGCTAATTTAATAAAAAAGGAGCCAGAAATAATAAGAAAATGGTATAAGGATAATTTATATAAAGTTATTAGAAATACAAAAAAAAATAAAAAAATTTTTATATTACATGATGGACCACCATATGCTAATGGTCCAATACACATGGGACATGCAATAAATAAAATTTTGAAAGACATAATTATTAAGTATAAAAATCTTATTGGTTATGATGCACCATATATTCCAGGATGGGATTGTCATGGATTACCAATAGAGTTAAAAGTAGAACAGTTATTAAAAAAAAATAATAAATATAAAAATATTAATGAATTTAATGCTTATTGTTATAAATATGCTATATCACAAGTCAAAAAACAAAAAAAAGAATTTATTAGATTAGGAGTAATTGGTGATTGGGATAATTCTTATCTAACAATTCATAAAAGTATTGAAGCAAATATTATAAAACTTTTCGCAAAAATTGTTGAAAATAACTATTTATATAAAGGAAAGAAACCAGTTCATTGGTGTACTGAATGTTGTTCTACATTATCAGAAGCAGAAATTGAATATAACTCACATATTTCAGAATCTATATATGTAAAATTTAAAGTAATAAATGTTAATATAGTAAGTAAACTACCAGATAAGTATTGTACATATTCAACATTTTTATTAATTTGGACTACTAATCCGTGGACTTTATTAGCTAATCAAGCAGTAGCTATTAATTGTAATTTACAATATGTTATTGTTAATATAAATAACCACATTAATATTATTGTTGCAGAAAAATTATTATCTAAATTAATGTTAACTATGAATATCACTAATTATACAATACTATATTTTATTGATAGTAATCATTTACAAAAATTAAAATTGCAACATCCATTTTTATCATTAATTATATCGATAATTTTATCCAATCATGTTAAGTATGATATGGGTACAGGTTTAGTACATATTGCTCCAGGACATGGTATGGATGATTACATTTTAGGAAAAAAATATAATTTAGAAATAACTAATATTGTTGATATACATGGACAATATTGTATAAAAAATATATTACCAGAATTTTATGGCTTACAATGGTTGATATTAAACAATAAAGTAATAAAATTACTAATAAAATATAATAATTTATTTTATAAAGAAAATATAGTACATAATTATCCTTATTGTTGGCGTCATAAAATACCAACTATATTTCGTACAACAGAACAATGGTTTATCAGTATGGATAAAAATTATTTACGTCAACAATTAATAAAACAGGCTAAGCAGGTTAAATGGATACCTTACTTTAATTTTAAAAATATTAAAGATATGATTATAAATAGACCAGATTGGTGTATTTCTAGACAAAGAACATGGGGTGTACCAATACCTTTATTTATTCATAAAAAAACAGGAAATCTGCATCCAGATACAATATATTTAATATACCGTATTACTAAATTAGTAGAAAAATATGGTATTAAGATATGGTGGAATTTAGATATTAAATTATTTTTAGGAAAAGATGCAGATATGTATAATAAAGTTAATGATATTTTAGATGTTTGGTTTGATTCTGGAGCAACTTTCTATTCAGTACTAAAATATAGAAAAGATTTTAGAGGACATAGTATTTCTAATCTTTATTTAGAAGGTCTAGATCAATGTAGAGGATGGTTTATGTCTTCATTAATATTATCAACTATTGTGCAACAAAAATCATCATATCAAAAAGTATTAACACATGGTTTTGCTGTTGATTATAGTGGTAATAAAATGTCTAAATCTGATGGTAATATTATTAGTCCTAAAGAAATAATAGATAAATTTGGCGCTGATGTATTAAGATTATGGATTGCTTCAACTAATTTTACTAATGACATACATGTATCTTTGGAAGTAATAAAACAATCAGCTGATAATTATAGACGTATTCGTAATACAATACGTTTTTTATTATCTAATTTAAATAAATTTGATCCTAAAACAAATATAGTTATATATAATGATATGATCGCTATTGATAAATGGATAATAGGTCAAGCATATCAAACTCAAATTAATATTATGTATGAATATAGTAAATATCGTTTCCACAATGTTGTTAAACAAATACTTTATTTTTGTTCTATAACGATGAGTTCATTGTATTTAGAAATAATAAAAGACCGTCAGTATATAACTAAATATAATAGTATTCCCCATCGTAGTTGTCAAACAGCATTATTCCATATTAGTGAAGCTATTGTTCGTTGGTTAGCTCCTATTATATCATTTACTGCTGAAGAAATTTGGCAATTTTTACCTGGTAGTAGATCTAATAGTATATTCACTGAAGAATTGTATGATCAATTAATACCATTAAGTAATAATAACGTCTTAAACAATAAATTTTGGAAAAAAATAATATTAGTTCGTAATGAAGTTAATAAAATTATTGAACAGGCAAAAATTAGTAAAATTATTAATGATTCCTTAGAAGCTAATGTCATTTTGTATGCTGAACCAAACTTATTACAAGAATTAAATAAGTTAAATAATGAACTAAAGTTTGTATTTATTGTATCTAAAATATTAGTTCTTCCTTATTATAAGGCTGATTATGATGCAATAAAATCAAAAAATATTAATAAATTAAAAATTAATGTTTTTAAATCTATAGATAAAAAATGTCAAAGATGTTGGCATTATGATAGTAGTGTTGGATTATCTACTAAGTACCCATCTATATGTAATAGATGTATAATTAATATTATTGGAAACGGAGAAATAAGAAAATTTGTTTAATAAATGTATAGTAAATTATATTTATTAATGGTTTCTGTACTATTATTTAGTATAGATATGTTTAGTAAACAGTATATGACTAATAATTTAAACAGACAAATTATTATTAATGATTATTTAAGTTTTACTTTAATTTTTAATAAGGGAATTATATTTGGTTTATTATCTAATAATATATTAATTTTATACATATTACCAATATTGATTATTAGTATAATATTATTTTTAATTGTAGAATTATATTTCTTTAATAAGAATAAACTACTAGATATAGCTTATACGCTAATTATTAGTGGTGCTTGTGGTAATTTTTATGATAGAATAAAATACGGTGCTGTGGTAGATTTTATTAATATTAATATTTTAAATATAAATTTACCAATATTTAATATTGCTGATATTAATATATTTTTGGGTATCATTTTTATTATGATTAATAGTATTTATGTAAAATACAAAAATATTAATAAATATTAATTACTAGATAATATTACTATGAATATTGTATTGGTGAAACCTAGAGGTTTTTGTGCTGGTGTTGTTAGAGCAATTAATATTATTAAGCGAGTATTGAGTATATATAAACTACCAATTTATATGAATCATGAATTGGTACATAATAACTACATAGTAAATTTTTTAAAAAAAAATGGTGTTGTAATTACTAAAAATATTAATAATATTCCTGAAGGTTCTGTACTTGTTATTTCGGCTCATGGTGTTTCTAAAAATATGATTAATGATGCTTATAAACGTAATTTAACTGTATTTGATGCTACTTGTCCATTAGTTAAAAAAATACATTATCAAGCTTCTTATGCTAATAAGAATAATATTGATACAATTATTATTGGCAATCCTAAACATCAAGAAGTACTAGGAACTATTGGACAATATAATAATGCTACTCCTTATATAGTAGAATCACTACATGATGCTAATTATATACAAGTAAAAAATAGCAATAAATTATGTTTTTTAACACAAACTACGTTATCAATATTTAATACATATAAAATAATAAATGTACTAAAAAATAGATTTCCAAATATTATAGAATTAGGAAAAAACAATATTTGTTATGCTACTGATAATAGGCAACAAGCAGTATATAAATTAGCTAGAATTACTGATTTAGTTATTATATTTGGTTCTAATATATCATCTAATGCTAATAAATTATTAGAAATAGCTAGAAAACATAGCAAAGCTTACATGATTGATAATTTTTTATATTTTAAAAAACAATGGTTAAATAATGTTAGTACAATTGGTATTACTTCAAGTGCATCAACCCCAGAGTTATTAATAAGACAGTTTATTAAATATATTAAACAATATGGTAATATAACTATTAAAGAAGTAACTGTTAGTAAAGAAACATTATCATTTAAATTACCAAAAATACTTAAAATATAATTTGTTAATACCATTTATTAATTTAGTTATGATGAATAAAAATATAAGAATTGCAATAGCTGGAGCCAGTGGTCGTATGGGTAAAACTTTAATTAAATTATTATTACAAAATAATTATCAAGTAAAATTAGGAGCTGCTATTGTAAGTAATTATTCAAAATATAATAATATTGATGTAAGTAAGTTAATTTCTTTACCTACTCCAACAGGTATATTAACTACTAATGATATTAATTTAGTAAATAATAAGTTTGACGTGTTAATAGATTTTACTAATCCTGATGCTAGCATAGAAAATATTAAGAAATGTTGTAAATACAACAAAAATATAGTAATTGGAACTACTGGTTTTAGTAAAACGCAAAAAAAAATTATAAAAAAAAAAGTAAAATAATTGGTATTGTCCTGTCTGAAAATTTCAGTATGGGAATTAACGTAATAGTGAATAATTTATTTAATAATATTATTAAAAAATTTAACAATATTACTGATATTCATATTATTGATACACATCATCGTAATAAAAAACAAATACCTTCTGGTACAGCATCAATGTTAGCAAAAAGTATTTTTAGTTTAATATCAAATAATAAAAATTTTAGTAATATAAATGATATAAAATTAACCTCTATTAGATTAGGTAATATTGTTGGTAAACATAGTATTATATTTGTAAATAATTTAGAATGTATAGAAATTAAACATACAGTATATCATCGTAAATCTTTTGCTATTGGTGCTATTGAAGCAGCAAAATGGATTATAAATTACAAAACTGGTTTATTTAATACAAATAACATTTTTTAATGATAAAAATCATTAAATGATTAGTATAATTGTAGCTATTGCCAAAAATTGGGTTATTGGAATTAATAACACTATTCCTTGGAATATACCACAGGATCGTTTGTGGTTTAAAAAACATACTTTACACAAAACGATTATTATGGGACGCAATACATATGAATCAATTGGTTATGCATTACCTTATAGACATAGTATAGTATTAACTAATACTATGAAAAATATTTACTCTAATAGACTAAGTATAGTAAATACGGTACAAGAAGTTTTATCATTACTAAATAATGATTATGAGTATTTAGTAATAGGTGGTGCTCAAATATATAAACTATTTTTTAAATATACAAATAGATTATATATTACGTATATTGATTTATTAGTATATGGTAATATATTTTTTCCTATTTTTAATTTAAAAAATTGGGATCCAATTTACACTAAGTATAAATGTTGTAATAAAGTAAATCTTTGTTTTAAAATCTTAGAAAAAAAATAAAAATCTAGTTCTTATTTACATAATAGTATTTTTTATTATCCCAACATAATGCAGTTAATTTTTTTCCCCAACAACAACCAGTATCTATATTATAGATTTTATTTGGAGTATATTTACTAGTTAACGTTGACCAGTGACCAAAAATAATACTGTATTTATTTAGTATTTGTACTTTGTTGAACCAAGGAATTAAATGTGTAGGTTTATTTATTGGATTACCTAAATACTTATTATCTAATTGATAATAATTATAATAATAACGAATACGTGTAAATACATTAATATTAAATTTAATACATTTTAATTTATATAAAGTAAATAACTTAAGAAGTTCTTCATTTACAATATTTTTAAATAAAAAATCAAGAAAATATTTATAGTAATTACTTTTTAAGAGAAATTCAATTTCTTTAGAATATTTAATAATTTTTTTAGTACTCCAGAATGGTAATATACCTGCATGAACAACAATAAATTTTTTTATTTTATTAATTAATAATATGGGTTGAAACTTTAACCAATTTATTAATTCTTCTACTTCAGATGAAAAAACATTATTAGTAATAGAAAAAATAGTATTTTTTAATAAAATACCATTATATAATGCTAATAAATTTAATTCATGATTACCTAGTACTATATTAGTATTTTTTAATTTATAAACTAATTTTAGTACTTCTAATGATTTATTTCCTCTAAAAATTAAATCACCAGTTAGTAATAATTGATCATTATTATCATCATAATTAATAATATCTAATAATTTACATAATTCATCATAGCAACCATGAATATCACCAATAAAATAAATAGACATAAATTTAAATATTAATTTTATTTGTTAAATAATAATATTGATCAATAGTTATTTCATCAGCTCTTAATGAGGGATTGATATTGTATTTTACTAAATCTTTTGCAGAAAATAATTTTTTTAAACTATTTCTAATTTTTTTACGTCTTTGATTAAAAGCTAGATTTAGAATTAATATTAGTTTATCTAAGTTAATATTTACTTTATAAGTACGAGGTATAAATTTAATTACTGTTGAATAAACTTTTGGTATTGGATAAAATGATGTTGGAGATACAGTAATTAATGGTATTATATTATAATAATATTGCATAATAATACTTAATTTACCATATTCTTTACTGTGTGGTGTAGCAATAATTCTATCAGCTAATTCTTTTTGTAGCATAAAATGCATATCATGGATTACACTAACATATTTTAATATGTGGAAAATAATAGATATACAATTATTATATGGTAAATTACCAAATAATCTTAATTTTTGATTAGTTTGCCTGCTTAATATAAAAAAGTTAGTATTAATAACATTTTGACATATAATATTAATATTATTATGACTAAGTTTATTTGTTAATTTTGTAGCTAAATCTATATCTATTTCAATTAAAAATAGATATTTTACTAAGTTTACTAACTTTTTTGTTATAGCTCCAGTTCCTGGACCAATTTCTACAATTGTTTGATTAGTTTTTGGGCATATTAAATTAATAATATCTTTTATAACATTAACATCCTTTAGAAATACTTGACCAAATTTTCTTTTAAAATTTTTTTTATATAAATTATTATAATTCATAATTATATTTTAATTTCATTACACTAATAGTAGTATGTAATACATTTTTTATATTATTTATATTAACTTTATTAGATCCAGCTATTTCTAAAGCAGTACCATGACATACTGAAGTTCTAATAAAAGGTAATCCTAAAGTAATATTTACCATTTTATCAAAATAACAATATTTTATTAATGGAAGTAACTGATCATGATACATAGTTAATATAACATCAGCATGATTTAGATATTTACTTTGAAAAATTGTATCCGCTGGTAATGGTCCATGAATATTATAATTATTTTTTTTTAAGGAATTAATTAACGGAGTAATAATATTAACTTCTTCAGTTCCTAGAAATCCATTTTCTCCAGCATGTGGATTTAAACCACAAACATAAATACATGGATTAGAAATTTTATGATCATATTTCAAATAATTATATAGTATCATAATACTATTATATAGTAATTTTTTAGTAATTAATTTTGGTACATAACTTAATGGTAGATGAGTTGTAGCTAAAGCAACACGTATATTTTGATACATAAACATCATTAAAACTGGTTTTTTACATAGTTTTGATAAAAATTCGGTATGACCAGTAAAATTAATTCCACTATCGTTAATGATTGCTTTATTTATTGGTCCTGTAATAAGAGCTGAAAAATTATTTAATAAACAAAAATTACATGCTTCTTTTAAAGAATTAATAGTATATTTACTATTATCTACATCTAGTTTACCAGTAATTACTTTATTTTTAGTATATACTGGTAATACTAAAATTTCACCTGTAGATCTATGCTTTCTTTTTATATCAGGTGAATAATTATATATTTTTAATGGTAATGACAATTCTTTTGATCTACTAATTAACAAATCAGGATCAGCGCAAGTAACAATATTTACTGGCCATATATATTGTGCTAAATGAATAATTAAATCTGGTCCAACTCCTGAAGGTTCACCTGTAGTAATAACAATATTATAATTATTCATATTTATTTATATCAGGATTAATATAAGATTGATGATACCATTTATTAATAATAATTTTTATTACCTCTGAAAAATAACGTTTTAAAATTATTAAATAACTATATTTTTTTAAATAATTACTATGTATATTATAAATATTTAATAATTGTATAATATACCAATTACCCCCTATTTTAATAGGATTACTAATGTTGTTAATATCCATATTTAAAATTATTTTTTTTATTATTGGATGTATACAATTAATATTGCTAAACCATATACCGGTATCATAAAAATTATTATTACCTAAAATTAATTTATTAATAATATCATTAAAATTAATAGTTTTATTTAAAATTTGTTTTTTAATTTTATTAAAATCATGTATTAATAAATTATTATTAAAATATTTTTGGTTAATTATAATATATCTTATAACATATATTTTATTATTTATAGTATATCTATTTAGTTTATAAATATTATTTACTTTAAGAAAGTATATACTTTTTTTTGTACAAATTGGACCAATTAATATATTTTTATAAATCTTTTTTATATGTTTTTTTATTAAAAATGGTATATTATTTATCAACTGCCAATTATTATTACTATACTTTTTTATACTAATTAATCTTTTATTTATTAAATATTTTAACTTATTTAAGTTTAAACAGTTATTACTATAATCAATAGAATCATTAATTATTTTTATTATTTTTATTTTATTATTAAGCGTATGCTTTAATACATTAATTATGAAATAACTTACCTTAACTTTAGTTTTATAAAAGTGTTTATTTATTATTTGTTGTGATAAAATATTAATTTCTTGTGTTGGAATTATTACATTTTGTACAATATAGTTATTTATTTGTTTATTTAATATTATTTGATAAATTTTATTTTTAATAAAATTAAATTTCATTCTTGGTGTAAAAAAATTTATATTATTTATATTTTTATCCTCAAGAATATTTTTTACTATATTTTCTATTTGTTTACTACTAATAATATTTTCAGAAAAAATTATATTATTAATTATTAACATATACATAATTCTATAGTATAGGATATAATAATCGTAATTATTATAGAATATATATTTATTATTTTTTAATGCATATTTTAATTCATTATTAATATCACTATTTAAAATTAAATTACTATTTACAATAGTATTTATTCCATCTAACATAATTGGTGCAGAATATATGTAACCAGTCAATATTAAACTTATAAATATACTAATTAATAAGTACATAACTTTTATTAATTTATTATAGATTAATTACTAATATTAATATTAAAAGAAAAATGATTGTTATTTTTTTTAATTAAATTATTAGATATCTTATTACATGTTAACTTATATTCATATTTAATAATAAAATTAAAATGACAATTTTCGTATTTTACATTAAAAAATTGACTATCTATATTATTATTTTTTATATCAAAATTATTTTGACTATTAACAGTCCAATTTTTATTAATAATCCAATCAAAATTTATTCCAATTTGATTTTTAAAAAAAGGAAATAATTTATTTAAATTTAAATGTTTTAAATTTAGATAGTAATAGTTTATAGTTAAAAATCTTTTATTCGCGAATTTATACCTAATCTTTGTATTATTAAATACAATATTATTTATACTTTTAATAAATTCTGTACTGCTATTAACAAAAAATTTATTTTTAAAATTTGTGATATTTTGATTAAACCAGATATTATTTATTGTTTTACTGTATTTATCATGATTAAATAATATATAATGTATTTTACCTAATGAAAAATATAATTTTTCTATATTATTATTAAAAATAAATGTCTTAAATCCCTCAAAAAGGTAATGATTAGAGAATTTATTTTTGTCAATATTATTATAATAAATAAAATTTTTTTTATAAAAATTATCAAAATTAAAATTATTATTTAATACATTATATTGATATTCTATAGTTGGTTTAATAAGTTGTCTATAATGATTATTAATAAATAACTTTATTATCATGTGCCAATTAATATTTATTTCTGGTGTTACATGTATGTAATTATTATTAAGTAAATTATTAATTTTATTATAAATATTTAGATCAATATTTTTATTCTTATATATAGTATTTAAATTAAATAATAAATTTATTACTCCTAGTTTAGTAGGAATTAAATAATTTAATTTAGGAATAATATAAAAATATTTTAATATATTATTATTAATATTATATCTAGTAAATTGTCCTAGTACAACAAAATCAATTAACTTATTGTATAGATTTTTGTAGTAATAAAAATCAAAGAATGAATTAATATTATAATTATTATTTTTTATTAAAAACTTTTCATATAAAATATTACTATTAATATTTTTGTTATTTACTAATAAACAATATCTCCTAATTATTTTATTATTAAAATAATTATCAATATTTAATGATTTTATAAGATCATAATTATTAGATTTATTATAGATAATATCTAATTGATAATCATTTTTTTTTAGTGTGTTGAACCAATATAATAACCATAAATTACTATTTACTTTTTCTTGATTAGGAACAAAAGAAAGTTCTAATGATCCATGGTAATTTTTATATAAATAATTAAATTTATTTTTTAAACTAAAAATATTTTGTTTTATACTAGGAACAATAATTATTTCATAAGAATGAAGATTACTTAGTAATCTATAAGGAATATTTAACTTTATTCCTTTATTATCATAACTAAAATTTGGTAGTAATATACCAAAATATGACAATTTATTATTATAAGTAAATGATAAATATGGACTATAAAATATAGGTATACTATTTAACTTAAATTTAGCATGCCAAATTTTAATAATTTTATCGTAAGAATTGTAAATTATTTTTGATCCATAAATAATAATATTGTTATTACGATTTATTGAACATAAATATAATTTTCCATTAATTACGAATATACTATCAATATTATATACTGTATCATACGAATTATAATTTTTTTTAATTTTTATTATGTTATAACGACTATTAATATGGATATTATAAACACTAAAATACAGTTTTATTTTATTTCCAATAATTTTATTTATTTTATTAAAAAATATAACATGTCCAATAGCTGTTACTTTTATTAAAAAGTTTTCATTATTTTTTAATGTTATATACTCTAAAATTATTTTATCCGAATAAATGGTGTTATTATCTTTTTGTAAGAATACATGTCCTAACAAGATTATTAATTTATTATGATAAATATTAATTATATCAGAATAAATATTAATAGATTTATTATTATAAATTTTTGCTTTTATACATAATGTATATGAAAATATAAAATATGTTATAAGTAATACTTTTAATATATAAAATAAAGTATTTTTCATAAAATGAAGTTAATTATTTATTTTAGTGTTAAATTTTCTAATGTAGAATAGAACAAATTAAACTTTTTTAAAATAAAATATTATATTAATTCAATAATATTTTTTATAGAATATGTAATTATATTATGATTAATAATTGTCAACATAATACAGTATTATTACATGAAGCTGTTAATAGTTTACGTATAAAACCTAATGGTATATATATAGATGCTACCTTTGGTTCCGGAGGACATGCTAAGTTAATATTATCTAAACTAGATAAACATGGTAGATTGATAGTAATGGATCGTGATCCATTAGCTATAAAAATTGCTCACAATATTTTAGATAACAGATGTTATATTATTTATGATAATTTTTCTAATATGATAAAATATGTAAAACAATTAAATTTATTAGGGCATATTGATGGAGTATTATTAGATTTAGGTATATCATCAATACAATTAAATGATTCTAATAGAGGTTTTTCTTATATGAAAAATGGACCATTAGATATGCGTATGAATAATAAAGTAGGTTATACTGCTGGATATTGGTTAAGTCATGCTCAGTATAATGATATTTATTCAGTATTATATAATTTAGGTGAAGAGTATTATGCAAAAT
The DNA here is from genome assembly GCA_025728315.1 of Candidatus Lightella neohaematopini. GTDB lineage: Bacteria > Pseudomonadota > Gammaproteobacteria > Enterobacterales > Enterobacteriaceae > Lightella > Lightella neohaematopini. Next base: position 99,124 of record JAOBJW010000001.1, read on the forward strand.
ATATAAGTAAAAATATATGTAGATTTAAAAAGTATAACAATATAATAAATACTATAGATTTATCAAAAATTATTACTAGAAGTTATAAAAGTATTAATAAACGTAGTAAAAAACATCCAGCAACTAAAAGTTTTCGTGCAATTCGTATGTTTATTAATCAAGAATTAGAAGAAATTAAATTATTATTAAATTATATATCTTATATATTATCATTTAAAGGTATTTTATCTATTATTAGTTTTCATTCGTTAGAAGATAGAATAATAAAAAACTTTATGTCACCAATTGCTACTATTAATAGTACAAATTCATTTAGTATAGATCAACGATCTATCTTAAAAATTAATAAGAATAAAAAATTTAAATTTTTAAAGAAAATTAAGCCATCACTAAATGAAATAAGTAATAATAGACGATCACGTAGTGCTATTTTACGTATTGCTCAAAAAATACATTAATTTAATTAAATAACACATAAAATATAAAATAAATATTATTTAGTACAGATGTAGTTGTGTATTTTATACTAAAATTTATTTAAAATTATAAGTACTATAAAATGAATTGTAGTTTATATAGTTTAATTTCTCCGTGGATTGAAGATATTATTATATTAAATAATAATTATGATTTATCTAAATATAATATTACTGATATTGTACTACATAGTGATTTAGTAATTAATGGTAGTTTATTTATCGCTGTTAGTGGTCATAATACTCATGGTTTTGATTATGTTACAATTGCTATTAAAAACGGAGCACAAGCAATAATTGTTGAGTTTAATAGTAATTATATTGATAATTTAAAATATTATACTAATATTCCAATTATTTTATTTAAAAATTTAAAGTTAAGATTATCAGCATTAGCTGGAAGATTTTTTAATCATCCGTCGAAGAAAATTAAATTAGTTGGTGTTACTGGTACTAATGGTAAAACTACTATTACTAATTTAGTATCACAATGGGTATACTTATTAGGAGAAAATAGTGCAGTTATGAGTACTATTGGTAATGGTATAATTAAAGATAATTATCTATCACCAACATATAATACCACAATATCACCAATAGATATTCAAAGACAATTGTTAAGTTTTGTTTTAAATAGAGTAAAATTTGTAACACTAGAAGTTTCTTCTCACGGAATTACACAAAATAGAATAGATGCTTTACATTTTAATGCTGCGATATTTAGTAATATTAGTCATGATCATTTAGATTATCATGGTAATATGAAGCAGTATATTCTTAGTAAATGGCAATTATTTAGTAAATTTAATATACATCATAATATTATAAATATTGATGATTCTATTGGAGCAATTTGGGCAAGAAAAATATCTAATGTTTCGGTGGTATCAATAAATAAAAAATTATCTGATTATTATGGTAATTATTGGTTATATGCTAGTAGTATATTATATACTATTAGTAATACTAATATTAAATTTTGTTCTTTTTGGGGTAATGGTAATATTACCACTAAATTAGTTGGTGAGTTCAATGTTATAAATGTATTATTAGCATTAATTACTTTATTATCATTAAATTATCCATTATCAGAATTAATAAATACAGCTAAATATTTAAAGCCAATAGTTGGTAGAATGGAAATTATAAATTTAGTAAATTATCCAATAATAATTATTGATTATGCTCATAATCCTGAAGCACTTAAAAAACTATTATTAATTAGTAGAAGTTATTGTAGTAATAAATTATGGTGTGTATTTGGTTGTGGTGGTGAAAGAGATAAACAAAAAAGAGCAATAATGGGTTATATTGCTAATAATTATGCTGATGTAAGTATTATTACTAGCGATAATCCACGTAATGAATCATTATTATCAATAATTAATGATATAAAATCTGGTATGAATATTAAAAAAACAACTAAAATTATTTTTGATCGTAGTCAAGCAATTAATTATGCTATAAATAATGCTAATAAGAAAGATGTGATAGTTATTGCTGGCAAAGGTCACGAAAATTATCAAATTATTAAAAATAATTATTTTTATTATTCTGATAAACTTGTAGTTAATAATTTATTAAAAATATAAAATGTTACCAATTACTTTATCCAAAATTGCATCAATAATTAATGCTAAATTAATTAATAATATTAATAATGATGTAATACTTACAATTAGTCTTGACTCAAGAAAAATTACAAAAAATAAAAAATGTTTATTTATTGCTTTAAGAGGTAAAAATTTTGATTCTCATAATTTTATATTAGAAGCAATTCATAATGGTGTAATAGCCATTTTAGTTTGTTATGAATGTAAAATTAATATTCCTCAATTAATAGTTTCTAATACTAAAACAGCGTTAGGAAAATTAAGTTTATGGGTTAGACAACAATATTCAGTAAAAGCATTAACTATTACTGGTTCTTCTGGTAAAACATCAGTAAAAGAAATTACTACTAGTATTTTAAAACAATGTGGTCATGTATTATGTAATTTTGGTAATCAAAATAACGACATTGGAGTACCAATAACTTTATTAAAATTAACTTCAAAACATGATTTTATTGTTATTGAATTAGGTGCTAATAAATTTCATGATATTATGTGGACTAATAGTTTAGTAAAACCAGAAATAGTACTAATTAATAATATTTCTTTTGCTCATTTAGAAGGATTTAAGGATATTTATGGAGTATCAAAAGCTAAAAGTGAGATATTTTTAGAAAAATCGATATGTCATTGCGTTATTAATCTTGATAGTAACGATATTCCAAATTGGAAAATATTTTTCTATAATAAGAAAATTTGGTATTTTTCTTTATACAAAAATAATTTAGCACATTTTTTTATTGTTAATATAGTTAACATTAATAATAATATTAATTATTATTTACATACACCAATTGGTAAATGTAAACTAACTATACCATTGTTTGGTATATATAATATTTCTAATATTATAGCGGCTAGCGCCTTAGCTATTTTAGCTGGTGCGCCATTATCAGCAGTAACTCAGGGCATATCACAATTATTACCAATTAGAAGTAGATTATATCCTATTGTTTTAAGTAAAAATAAATTATTAATTGATGATAGTTATAATGCTAATGTTAGTTCTACAATACTAGCTGCTAATACTTTATCTAAATTTAATGGTTATAAAATTATGATTATTAGTGATATATTAGAATTAGGAAGCAAAAGCATATTATATCATAATTTTATTGGTAAAATAATAAAAAATTTTCGAATTAATGAGATTCTAACAATAGGTAAACTAAGTTATTTTTTAGGTAAAAACATTAATCATAATAAACATTTCTTTGATTTAATCAATTTAATTAAATATATAAAGAAACTAATACTATATTATAATAATATCACTATATTAGTTAAAGGATCACATAATACTTTAGCTAATTATATAGTAAATATACTTATTAATAATATATTATGTTAATAAAATTAATTAATTATTATTGTTATCATATTAATACACTAAATATATATGTATTATGTATTATTTTATTAATTACATTTAGTATTACTGTACTTATTGGATACTTAATTTTTCCTATTTTAGTTAACTTAAAATGTAAACAAATAGGAAGATATTGCTATCCTAAATCTCATGAAAAAAAAAATAATACTCCAACCATGGGTGGTATTATTATAAATACAACAATTGTATTATCCATATTTTTGTGGACAGATTATAATAATGTATTTATACAATACATAATATTTTTACTTGTTGGTTACAGTATTATAGGATTTATAGATGATTATTATAAAATTCGTTATAATAATACACAAGGATTGAGTGCTATAAAAAAATATTTGTGGCAATCAATATTATCAGTAATAGTTATTATTTGTATTTTAATTAATAATATTATAAGTTATAAATTATTAATTATTATTCCTTTTATTGGATACATTAAAGTTTGTTCTTGGTTAATATTTGTAACATTATCTTATTTAATAATAGTTGGAACAAGTAATGCTGTTAATCTTACTGATGGATTAGATGGATTAGCAATCGTACCAATAATATTTACTAGTACTGGATTATTAATTTTATCATTCATTACTAGTAATATAAAATTAAGTAAATATTTTAATATTAGTTACATTAATTTATCTAGTGAGTTAGTAGTGTTATGCATAATAATAATTGGAACTAGTTTAGGATTTTTATGGTTTAATTGTTATCCTGCAAAGTTATTTATGGGTGATGTTGGATCTTTACCATTAGGTGGTATTATAGGATTAATATCTATATTAATACATCAAGAAAGTTTATTATTAATTATGGGTGGATTTTTTTTTGTAGAAACTATATCAGTTGTAATACAAGTTGTCTTTTTTAAGATAATTGGAAAAAGGATTTTTCTTATGGCACCAATTCATCATCATTTTGAATTAAAAGGTCATAAAGAACAATTAATTGTGGTGCGTGTATGGATAATTTGCTTCATACTATTAATATTATCTTTAATGCAATTAAAATACTATAATAATGATTAATTATAAAAATAAGAATATAGTTATTATTGGTTTAGGTATTACCGGAATATCATGTATTAAATTTTTTCTTAAAAAGGGAGTTATTCCAAAAGTTATTGATACGCGCAAATATTTATATAAATTAATACCTAGTTATATTCCATGTCATTTAGGATCAATAAATGAATTATGGTTATTTTCTGCTGAATTAATTGTTATTAGTCCTGGATTAAAACTAAAATATTCATTATTACTAAAATTAATTAGTTTAAATATTAAAATAGTTAGTGATATTGAATTATTTATTCACGAAGTTAATAAACCAATAATAGCTATTACTGGTTCTAATGGAAAAAGTACAGTGACTACTTTAGTAGGTAAAATTATACAAGCTAGTGGATTATTAGTTGGCATTGGTGGTAATATTGGTATACCAGTATTATCGCTACTTGATAAGTACTATCATATATACGTAATAGAATTATCTAGTTTTCAACTAGAATTTACTTATAGCTTAAGTGCAATTATTGCTGTTATAACCAATATTAGTGAAGATCATATGGATCGTTATCCTTTAAAATTAATTGAATATAGTTCAATTAAATATAAAATATATCGCAATGCTAAATATTGCATTATCAATAATAGGTATTACAATGAATTATTAAAACATAATAGTAATTATCATATAACATTTGGTAAATTAGGAGATTATAAAATAGATTCATGTAATAATACTAATTGGATAATAGCAAATAATAACTTAGTATTATCATGTGATAAATTAAAAGTTAAAGGAATGCATAATTATTATAATATTCTAATTGCATTAGCTATAGCAGATATTTTACATATTTCTCGTAACATCAGTATTAATATATTATGTTCTTTTAGTGGATTAGAACATAGATTTCAAATAATTCATGAACGTAATAATGTTAAATGGATTAATGATTCAAAATCTACTAATGTTGGTAGTACAAAAGCTGCTTTAAAAAGTATTATTATTAAGAATAAATTACACTTAATTCTTGGGGGGGATAGTAAATCAGCTAATTTTTCTTCATTATTACCATGGTTAAATCATAGTAATATATTAGTCTATTGTTTTGGTAAAGATAAACATAAAATAGCATCATTATGTAATACAGTAATATTAGCTAATACATTAAATCAATTAATGCATATTATTATTTCTAATGTTAAAAAATATGATATAGTACTACTATCTCCAGCATGTGCTAGTACAGATCAATTTAAATCATTTGTAGAAAGAGGAGTATTATTTACTAATTTAGCAAAAGCTTTATATTAAAATTTTATTTTAAAAAATTTACAAATACTTATTAAATTTATTGTATTAATAATTCACTAAAATTTAGTTATTTTATTACTAAAATCAATAAATAATCTACTATTAATAATAGTAAAACATATAAATGATAATTTATATTATGCTTAATACAAATAAACATTTAGTTATAGCAACTGGTGGTACTGGTGGTCATATTTTTCCTGGCATAGTAATTTCACAATATTTTAAATCAATTGGTTGGCAGGTAAGCTGGATTGGTTGTTCAAATAGAATGGAGAAAATTATTGTTCCAAAATTTGGTATTAATATTAAATTTATAGAAATAAATAATTTTTATCTCAAAAATTTATATATAAAAAAAATATTATTTGCTTTAGATATATTTAAAGCAATAAAAAAAACAAGAAATATTTTATATTATTGGAAACCAAATATTGTATTATGTATGGGTAATTATATTTCTATTCCTACAGCAATTGCTGCAAAAACAATGAACATTCCTATTATTATACACGAACAAAATGCTATAGTTGGAAAAGCTAATAAATTAATTAGTATCTTTGCAAAAAGATGCACTCAAGCATTCCCAAATACTATTAAAAATGCTACTGTAGTTGGTAATCCAATAAGATCAGAAATATTAAATATTCCCAAACCAATAATTAGATTAAAAAATAGAACTGGTATAATAAGAGTTTTGGTACTTGGTGGTAGTCAAGGAGCTAGTATTCTTAATAAAGTTATGCCTATAGTAACAAAAGTATTAAAAGAAAAAATTATTGTATGGCATCAAGTAGGTTATGGATATTATAACTTAGTAAAACATACTTATAATACATTAAGTATAAATAATATAAAAATAACTGAATTTATAACTAATATAGCTTTAGCATATTCATGGGCTGATATTGTTATATGTAGATCTGGTGCATTAACTGTTAGTGAATTAGCAGTAGTTGGATTACCATCTATATTAGTACCGTATATACATAAAGATCAACAACAATATTTTAATGCAACCTTGTTAGTTAAGGTTAGTGCTGCAATTATTGTTAAACAAACAGATTTTACTCCAGATAAAATAATTAATATTTTACTAAGTATTAATAGACAAAAGTTATTTACTATGGCTTGTTGTGCACAAACTATAGCAACATACAATTCTCCACAATATATAGTAAAAGAAGTAAATAATGTAATTAAATATTAATTTATGATGATAAATTTATCTTATATTAAAAATATCCACTTAATAGGAATTGGTGGTATTGGAATGAGTGGTATAGCAAAAATTTTAATCCTAAAAGGTTATAAAGTTAGTGGTTCCGATATATCTTCTACTATTATTACTAAACAACTAATAACATTAGGAATAAATATAAATTTCTATCATCATAAAAATAATATTAACAATGCTAATTTAGTAGTATTTTCTAATGCTATTAATGATAATAATCCAGAAATACTAGCTGCTAAAAAATTAAATATTCCTACTATTAGCAGAGTTACAATATTATCATTATTAATGGAAAATCATTATAATATTATTATTTCTGGGACCCACGGTAAAACTACTACTACTGCTCTAATATATAATATACTTAAAGATAATAATTTACAACCTACTGTAATAAATGGTGGATTAACCCAATCATCGAAAATATATTCATATTTAGGTAATAGTAAGTATTTTATTGCTGAGTCTGACGAGAGTAATAAGTCATTTATTGATTTAAATCCTACAGTTAGTGTAATTACTAATATTGACAATGATCATTTACGTATTTATGGTAATTTAGATTGTTTAATACAAACATTTATTAATTATTTAAATAAAGTTCCAATAAGCAGTTACATAGTATTATGTATAGATAGTTCACCAATAAGGAAAATATATTTTAGTATTAGAAAAAATATTATTACTTATGGTTTTAGTAAACAAGCGGATTTTCGTATTACAAATTATCGTCAATATAAAATATATACATCTTTTATTATTAAGCAAAAAAATGGTATTAACATAAAAATATCAACAATAATCCCCGGCTATCATAATGCATTAAATATAACAGCAGCAATTATAGTCGCTCTAAAAGAAAAAATTAAGATATCCAAAATAATTAGAGCTATTTCAGAATTTTGTGGAGTAAGAAGACGTTTTTCTATTCTAGGGGAATATAATATTAATTATATGAATAAACAAATAAAAAAAATTATACTAATAGATGATTATGGTCATCACCCTACTGAACTAAAAACAACTATAAATACTATTCGTATTGGTTGGCCAAATAGAAGAATTATTATGATATTTCAACCTCATAGATTTACAAGAACATATGATTTATATAATAGTTTTATTCGTGTACTGTCTAGTATCGATATAACATTAATATTAACAATATATTCAGCCGGGGAAAAACCAATTAAAAATTTTAATAGTAAATTGTTATGTTCATCTTTAAATCAATATAATAAAACTCGTTCTATACTAGTATTAAATATTAATAAATTAATTTCTATACTAATGTCAATTATTAAAAATAATGATATTATTATAACTCAAGGAGCTGGTACAATTAGTAATATTGCTACTTATATAAATAAGTACATGATAGTTAATCAAATTAATTAATTATAATAGTTATAAAATTAACTAAAATTCATCTGATATAATTTATAAATTAAGTATTATAGTATATAAATAAAGTATAAAATAAATTTTAATAGTATAATTTAAATTTAAGTGAACTTAAAATAAGATTATACTAACTAATAATAAACTAAATTATTTAAATATCTAGTTTTGTATTTATTACTTATAAAATAAGTATATTTGTACTTAATATAGCAAATATATTTTTGTATGGTTAAACAACGTACTATAAAAGATATTGTAAAAATTACTGGTATTGGTTTACATACTGGGAAAAAAGTTAATATGGTACTAAAACCATTATCAGAAAATTCTGGTATTATCTACCGTAGAATTGACTTAATCCCCCCAGTAGATTTTATTATTAATATTAATACCATATGTGATAATAAATTATGTACTTGTTTAGTTAATCATAATAATATTCGTATTTTTACTATAGAACATTTACATGCAGCGTTATCTGGTTTGGGTATTGATAATATACTGATAGAAGTTGATGCACCAGAAATTCCTATTATGGATGGTAGTGCTTATTGTTTTATTTACCTAATACTTAGAGTTGGTATTTGCGAGTTAAATGCATATAAAAAATTTTTTCGTATAAAAAAATCTGTACGCGTCCAAGAATATGATAAATGGGTTGAATTACTACCATTTAATGGATTTAAGTTAAGTTTTTTTATTGATTTCGATCACTTAATTACTAATTTTAATAAACAATATTATAATTTAAATTTTTCTACTACTTCATTTATTAAAAATATTAGTCCAGCTAGAACTTTTGGTTTTATAAAAGATATTAAATATTTACACAAACATGGTTTAGCTTTAGGAGGTAGCATTGATTGTGTAATTGTAATTGATAATAACAAAATCTTAAATAAAGATGGATTAAGATTTAGTAATGAGTTTGTACGTCATAAATTATTAGACGCAATAGGTGATTTATTTTTATATGGTTATAATATTATTGGTGAATTTAATGCTTTTAAAGCTGGACATGCTATAAATAATAAATTATTAAGAACAATAACATCTAATCCAGATAGTTGGGAACTAATAACTTTTAACAGTGATAAAGAATCACCAATAAAATTTAATATACCAAATAGTATTATTAATAATAGATATTATTTTAGATAACATTCTGCTTATAATTTGTAATACATTAGATTTAGTAACATAATATTAGCTAATTTTTTTAAAGAGTTTTTACATGCTCCATGACTAATATTTACTAATGTATTAATTGTATTGATACTTTTATTAGTAAAAGTAACTTTTGTTATTTTATTATAGGACACATTAACATTATTTAGTAATAAATTAGGGATAATTTTAATTATTATATTAGATAAACTAGGTAAAATATTTGAACGTAATTCTGCTATTAACTTAGTATGTAAACTATCTAAATAAAATTTCCAACTTACATCACTAACACCTATTATTAGTAAATTATTACGAAAATTTATTACCTGACAATATGAATGTAATTTTTTGGGTATTAGTTTATATAGTAAGTTATTAATTTTAATTAAAAATATAATCTTTTCTTTAAAAGAAAGTGACGCACTATTATATTTTAGTGATGTATTATAATTTAAGAAATTAATAATATAAGGATTTTTTAACATACTAATTATTTTATCTATTAAATATTAATTATTATAATATATAATTAGATTAATGTTACTTAAATTCATAAGTATTTATTTCTTTTAATAAAATTATTGTTACAATAATAATTATTATAACTATCTTAATATAACTTAGTTTATTATATAATGTATAATTAAATGATTATAAAATTTCTCACCAAAATTTTTAGTAATCGTAATACTAGAATAATACGTAATATACATAAAATTGTTGATATTGTTAATAATTTAGAACAAAAAATATCAGGTATGACCGATCAACAGTTATCTGATAAAACAAATGAATTTCGTTCTAAATTAGCTAATGGAATTAATATAGATAATTTATTACCAGAAGCATTTGCTGTAGTTCGTGAAGCTAGTAAACGAATATTTGGTATGCGTCATTTTGATGTGCAAATAATAGGTGGAATTATATTACATTATCGTTGTATTGCAGAAATGCGTACTGGTGAAGGTAAAACATTAACAGCTACTCTACCAGCGTATCTAAATGCTTTAACTGGATACGGTGTGCATATAGTAACAGTAAATGATTATTTAGCTCAAAGAGATGCAGAACAAAATAAACCATTATTTGAATTTCTTGGATTAACTGTTGGTATAAATTTACAAGGATTATCTATTCGCCAAAAACAACATGCTTATAATGCTGATATTACTTATGGTACTAATAATGAATATGGTTTTGATTATTTACGAGATAATATGATACTTAATAAATCAGATAAGGTACAAAGAACTTTATATTTTGCATTACTTGATGAAGTAGATTCTATTCTTATTGATGAAGCTCGTACCCCACTAATTATTTCTGGTACATCTAAAGATAACACTTTTTTATATAAAAAGATAAATAAGTTAGTATCAATTCTTAAATATCAAGAGAAAGAAGATTCTTATAAATTTTGTGGTGATGGACACTATACTATAGATAAAAAAACTAAACAAGTATACCTAACAGAAAGAGGATTAATTTTACTTGAAAAATTATTAGTACAATTAAATATGTTAGATTCTAAGGAATCATTGTACTGTGTAAATAATATTATGCTTATGCATCATGTAATTGTTGCATTAAGAGCTCATAATTTATTTAATAAAAACATAGATTATATTGTTAAAAATGGTAAAGTTATTATAGTTGATGAACATACTGGAAGAGTTATACCAGATAGAAGATGGTCAGATGGTTTGCATCAAGCTATAGAAGCCAAAGAAAATTTAAAAATTCAAAATGAAAATCAAACTTTAGCTTCTATTACATTTCAAAATTATTTTCGTCTATATTATAAATTATCAGGAATGACTGGTACTGCTAGTACAGAAGCTGCAGAATTTAAATTAATTTATAAATTAGACACAGTAACTATACCAACCAATAAACCAATGATACGTAATGATTTACCAGATTTAGTATATATAACTGAAAATGATAAAATAAATGCTATTATTAATGATATTAGGTCTTGTATTAAACGACAACAACCGGTATTAGTAGGTACAATCTCTATTGAAAAATCAGAATTAATTTCAAGAAAATTAAAAAAACTTGGTATTAACCATAAGGTATTAAATGCTAAACATCATGCTATGGAAGCTGATATTATTGCTCAAGCAGGTACACCTGGAGCAGTCACAATTGCAACAAATATGGCTGGTAGAGGGACTGATATAAAATTAGGTGGTATTTGGCAAGAAAAATTATCTACATCACATAAATTTAACAAAACTTTATCAAAGAATAATTGGAAACAACGTCAAGCAATAGTTTTAGCTGCTGGTGGATTACATATTATTGGTACAGAAAGGCATGAATCTAGACGAATAGATAATCAACTTCGTGGTCGATCAGGAAGACAAGGTGATGTAGGATCATCCCGTTTTTATTTATCTATGGAAGATTCTCTTATGCGTATATTTGCTTCTGATCGTATAACAAATATAATGCGTAAATTAACCACACATAATCATAATGCTATCGAACATCCTTGGGTGACTAAAGCAATAGCTAATGCACAACGTAAGGTAGAAAATTATAATTTTGATATACGTAGACAATTATTAGAATATGATAATGTAATTAATGAACAACGTTGTGCAATTTATAAAAGAAGAAGTGAATTACTTAATTCTGATGATATTAGTGTAATTATTATAAATATACGTCAAGATGTATTAAAATACCTTATATTTAGTGATATACCTATTTATGTATTAAAAAAAAAATTAATGGACGATTTTTCTCTTTGCATATCAAAAAATTTAATTAGTACTGATAAAGTAGTACTATATAATACATTATTAGAACAACAAATATTACAATTTAACAGTAAAGAATCTATTGTTGGTAGTAAAGTAATGAGAAGATTTGAGAAATATATAATGTTACAGGTATTAGATGATTTATGGAAGGAACATTTATCTGCTATGGAATATTTAAGACAAGGTATTCATTTACGTGGTTATGCACAAAAAGATCCGAAACAAGAATATCAAAAAGAATCCTATACAATGTTTATTAATATGTTAAATTTATTAAAATATGAAGTAATTAGCATATTAAGTAATATTTCAATTAATGAATTAAAAATGAATAATTAAATGAAGATATTAAAATTATTTTTTATGTATGCATTAGTTGCTAATAATAAATAATATTGATGTAGTACAACAATATCATTATCATCTATTGATGAGTTATTATCTATAATAATATCAGCATAACTTAATTTAATCTTAGTTTTAATTTGGGTATTTAGTATATTATTAATTTGTTGATAATTTATATCTTCTCTATTTAGTATACGTTTTACTTTATTTTCATATCTAGTATTAATAACTGTTATATTATGTACATAATAATGTAAATTACATTCAATTAGTAATGGTATTACCAATATAACATAAGAATTAATAATATTATGTAATATAACATTAATACGTTTTATAATTATGGGATGTAATAAATTATTTAACCATATTCTTTCATTATTATCATTAAATATTATATACTTTAATGCATTACGATCAATTATATTGTTAATTTTTTTAACTCTTTTACCAAAATAATTTATAATACTATTACTTATATTTTTATTAAAATTAATTAATTCTTTAGCAAGAATATCTGCATCTATTATTGGTATGTTAAATTTTTTAAATAAGTTAGTAATTGTTGTTTTACCACTACCAATACTACCAGTAACTGCAATAATATATGTCATAATAAAACGTATTATATTATAATATTAAATATTAATATATTTTTAATTATTAATTTATAAATATTTAAATTATTTATTGATTATAATAATTTAATTGTTAAAAATATTTTATATAGTTTAGTAATTTGAATACACTAAATAGTATTTAATATTTCATAAATTAAGGAATATTAATGTCAAATTTAATTAATAATGATATAGATATAGTAGAAACTGATGAATGGATTCAATCTATTGAATCAGTAATTCATCATGATGGTATAGGAAGAGCAAAGTATTTATTAAAATATATGTTACAACATTTAAATAAATATGACTCTTCTAATTTAGAAGACTATGTAAATACAATTCACTATTGTAATGAACCTAAATATCCTGGTAATCTAGAAATAGAAAATCGTATTAATTCTGTAATTAGATGGAATGCCATTATGATTGTACTTAATGCTTATAATAAAAATTTAAATTTAGGTGGTCATATATCATCATTCCAATCAATTAGTACAATATATGAAGTATGTTTTAATCATTTTTTTCGAGCTAGAAATAATTTTGATGGTGGAGATTTAGTATACTTTCAAGGACATAGCGCACCAGGAATTTATGCACGTGCTTTTTTAGAAGGAAGGTTAACTAAAAAACAAATAGATAATTTTCGACAAGAAATTGATGGACATGGGTTACCTTCTTATCCACATCCTAAATTAATGCCAGATTTTTGGCAATTTCCTACAGTATCTATGGGATTAGGAGCAATTAGTGGTATTTATCAAGCTAAGTTTCTTAAATATTTGCAAAATAGAGCAATTAAAGATACTAGTAAACAAACTGTGTATGTATTTTTAGGTGATGGAGAAATGGATGAACCAGAATCTAAAGGTGCTATTAATATAGCAGTTAGAGAAAAATTAGATAATTTAATTTTTATTATTAATTGTAATTTACAAAGATTAGATGGTCCAGTAATTGGTAATGGAAAAATTATTAATGAGTTATCTAATATGTTTACTGGAGCTGGTTGGGAAGTAATTAAAGTAATTTGGGGTAGTAATTGGGATAAATTATTTAATAGAGATTGTACTGGAAAATTAATTCAATTAATGAATGAAACGTTAGATGGAGATTACCAAACATTAAGATCAAAAGATGGAGCTTACATAAGAAGATATTTTTTTGGCAAATATCCAGAAACTAAATTATTAGTAAAAAATATGACTGATAATGAAATTTGGCAATTAATTAGAGGAGGACATGATATAAAAAAAATTTATGCAGCTTTAACTTTAGCTAAAAATATTGTTGATAAACCTGTAGTAATTTTACTACATACTATTAAAGGTTATGGGCTTGGTAAACCAATTGAAAGTGCTAATATTGCACATCAAGTTAAATATATTGACTCACAATCATTAGATAATATTAAAAAAAAGTTAAATTTAAATGATTTAATTACTAATAGTACAGATTCATTACCATATATTAAGTTTAGTAAAAACTCTGTCGAGTATCAATACTTACATAATAAACGTAAGAATTTACATGGTTATTTACCGTCTAGATTAAAAAATTTTACTGAACCTTTAATTTTACCTACATTAGATGATTTTCATCAATTATTAATAAAACAAACAACGAAATTATCTACTACTACTGCTTTTGTGAAAATACTTGATATTTTATTAAAAAATAAAGCTATAGGTAATAGGATCGTACCAATAATTGCTGATGAAGCACGTACTTTTGGTATGGAAAGTTTATTCAAAAAAGTTGGAATATACAATTCACAAGGACAAAAATATATAGCACAAGATAAAGATTATATAACTACTTATCATGAACATAAAAATGGACAAATTATACAAGAAGGTATTAGTGAATTAGGAGCTGCATCTTCATGGTTAGCAGCTGCAACTTCATATAGTAATAATAATTTACCTATGATTCCATTTTATATTTATTATTCTATTTTTGGGTTTCAACGAATTGGTGATTTATGTTGGGCTGCTGGTGATCAACAAGCAAGAGGTTTTTTAATTGGAGGTGTATCTGGTAAAACAACATTAAATGGTGAAGGATTACAACATGCAGATGGCCATAGTCATGTACAATCTTTAGTAATACCAAATTGTTTATCTTACGATCCAGCATATTCTTATGAATTAGCAGTAATTATTCATAATGGGTTAATTAGAATGTACGGTAAAAAACAAGAGAATATTTACTATTATATAACAATTTTAAATGAAGATTATACCATGCCTAATATTCCAGATGGAATAGAATATAGTATATGTAAAGGTATTTATAAATTAGAAACATTAAATAGTAATAATAATATTGGTGCAATACAATTAATGGGTTCTGGAGCATTATTAAGATATGTACGTAAAGCAGCAAAAATTTTATCACAAGATTATAATATTAGTGTTGATGTATACAGCGTAACTTCGTTTACTGAATTAGCTAGGGATGGCCAAGATTGTTATAGATGGAATAAGTTACATCCTAAAGAAGAACCAAAAATTCCATTTTTGAACAAGATAATAAATAATAATCCAGTAGTTATAGTTACTGATTATATGAAAATTTTAGCTGAACAAATACGTCAGTTTATTCCTAACAGACATGTTTGTATACTTGGTACTGATGGTTTTGGTCGTTCTGACAGTAGAAAAAAATTACGTAATTATTTTGAAATAGATACTAGCTATATAATAGTATCAGCATTATATGAATTAGCTTTATGTAGTATTATTAATATGAATATAGTACAACAAGCTATAGATAAATTTAATATTAATGTAAACAAAATTAATCCCCGTTTAATATAAATTAATAAAAAAATAGTTAATAAATTATTATGAATTTAGAAATTAGATTACCCAATGTAGGTACAGACAGAGTAAAAGTTATTGAATTATTAGTAAAAGTTGGAGATTATGTAAGTATTAATCAAATACTACTAATAGTAGAGGTTGGTAAGGCTATGATAGAAGTGCCATCACAAATTAGTGGTATTATACAAGATATAAAAGTTAAAGTTAATGATAAAATTAGTACTAATTGTTTATTAATGTTAGTAAAAACTGATCATAATTTAGTAACTACTACTAATAATAATATAATAAAAAACTGTTATATTTATGCTAGTCCAATAATAAGAAGATTAGCATATAAATTAAATATTAATTTAAAAAATATTGTTGGTACTGGGCGAGGTGGTAGAATTTTAAGGTGTGATATTAATAAATTTATACAACAAATGAGTAATAAAACTCATGATGCACCAGAATTTATAGTAAAACAATATAGTGAATATGGTGATGTAAAATTAATTAAGTTAAAAGATGATAAAATTTCTACAATTAAACAACTAAATAATAGTTGGAAAAATGTTCCTCATGTTACTCAATTTGATGAAGTTGATATTACTAATATTGAAGAATTTCGTAAGAACTATAACAATAAACTAACTAGTCAAAATATACCAGTTAAAATTACTTTATTAACTATTTTCACTAAAATTATTTCAGTTGCATTACAAGAATTTCCTTATTTTAATAGTGTTTTAATTAACAATAAGGAACTTTTATTAAAAAAATATGTTAATATAGGTATAGTAGTAGCAACTAATAATGGATTAATAGTACCAGTATTGCATAATGTAAATAATAAGAGTATTTTAACTATATCATATGAATTAGATTCATTATTAATAAAAATTAGAAATAATAAATTAAAATTATCTCATATAAAAGGTAGTAACTTTACTATTTCTAATTTAGGTAATAATAGTAGTGCTACTATGTTTACTCCATTAGTTAATTTTCCAGAAGTAGCTATACTTGGATTATCTAAGGCTCGTATTATGCCTGTTTGGAATGGTAATAGCTTTGTGCCAAAATTAATGTTACCATTATCATTATCATATGATCATCGTGTGATAAATGGTCTTGATGGTGTAAATTTTATTAATTTTATAAAAGAATTAGTATTAGATATACGTAATTTAGTTACTTAATAAGTAAAATATAATAAACATAAGTTTTATATAGGAAATTAAATGTCTAATAAAATTAGTGTTGATGTTGTTATATTAGGTGCTGGACCTGGTGGTTATTCGGCTGCTATTAGATGTGCTTATTTTAATTTAAAAACATTACTAGTTGACAAATATAGTTCTATTGGTGGTACATGTTTACATTTTGGTTGTATTCCATCAAAAACATTACTAAATGTAGTTAAATCGATAAAAGAATTTAATACATTTAATAAATATGATATTTTTTCTGGTAATTTAAAGGTAAATATAAAACAACTACTTTTTTGGAAACATAACTTAATTAATAAGTTATCTAATAATTTATTAAATATTATGAAAATAAATAATATTAATATTATTTACGGTGTAGGTAAATTTATTGATAGTAATAATATAATTATCGAAGATAAACATCGTAATGAAACATTAGTTAATTTTAAATATGCAATAATTGCTACTGGATCAATCCCAAATAATTTATTAAATACAAAATTTGATAATAGATATATTTGGGACTCTGCTACAGCATTAGATATACCATGTATACCAAATAAACTACTAATTATAGGTGGGGGAGTTATTGGTTTAGAATTAGCTAATATTTATAATATTTTAGGATCAACGGTAGATATAATAGAAGTTTCTGATCAAATTATATTATCTTTAGATAAAGATATAGTTGATAAGTTAATGTATCAAATGGAAAATAACACACTATCTTTTAAATTAAATACTAAGGTATCTAATGTAGAAATAAAAAATTCTAAAGTTATGGTACAGATAGATAATAAAGAATTAAATAATACTAATTATTATGACAGCGTCATTGTAGCTGTCGGTAGAAAACCAAATATTGACCAATTACAACTTGAAAAAATTGGAATAGAAACTGATAGTAATAATTATATTAAAGTAAATAATCAAATGCAAACTAATATTAATCATATCTATGCTATCGGAGATGTAATTGGAGCTCCTATGTTAGCACATAAGAGTATACATAATGGTTATATCGCAGCAGAAGTAATAGCTGGAAAAAAACATTTTTTTGATCAAAAGGTTATTCCTTTAGTAATATATACTAATCCAGAACTTTGTTGGGTTGGTTGTACTATTAAACAAGCAAAACATTTAAATTTAAATTTTAAAGTGGTAGATTTTAATTGGGCTAATTTAGGTAAAGCTGTAGTTACTAATAATCATACTGGTTTTACTAGATTAATCTTTAATAAAGATAATAATTGTTTAATTGGTGGAGGTGTATTTGGAGTAAATAGCAGCGAGATTATTGGAGAATTAAGTCTAGCAATTGAAATGTCCTGTGAAGCAGAAGATATTGCTTTAACTAGTCATGCTCATCCAACTTTATATGAGTCAATACAATTAGCTGCAGAAATTTATACAACTAGTCTTTTATAAATTATTTTATTTAAAAATTTTTACTTTAATATTATCAATTAATCTTATTTTACCTAACCATACTGCTGATAATATTATTATATTTGTGCTACTATTATTAATATATGTTAAATATTTAGAATCTAAAACATATAATGAATCTACTGTAAATCCTATCTTTTCTAATTGGTTTGTTGTAATTTTAATCAAATTAACTATACAATGAATATTATTTTTTAATTTATCAGCCATATCTCTTAAAGTAAGATAGAATTTATGAGCTATTTTATATTCATCTTTACTTAATAGAATATTACGTGAACTATATGCTAAGCCATTAGCTTCTCGAATAATTGGCACACTAATTATTTTTATATTATAATACATATCATGTACCATTCGTTTAATTATTATCAACTGTTGAAAATCTTTTTCTCCAAAAAAAGCTAAATTTGGTTGTATTAAATTAAATAATTTACTAACGATAGTAGTAACTCCTTTATAATGATTTAAACGTTTACTACCTTCTAAAATTTCAGATAAATTTGGTACATACATATAAGTGTAGTTATTAATTCCACTAGGATACATTGCTAACACTGATGGAATAAAGACTATATCAACATTATAAAACATTAATTTTTTGCAATCTAATTTAATAGAACGAGGATAATTATTAAAATCATATAATTGATCAAACTGAGTAGGATTAATAAATATACTAACTATACAAACAGTACTCATTAATTTTGCTTTTTTTACTAAAGCAAGATGCCCTTCATGAATATTACCCATAGTTGGTACTAGTGATATAACATGATTATTATTTCTGAAAGATTTTATTATTTTTTTTAAATTATTAATTGATCTAACAATTTTCATATTTTAAAAATTAGTTTTTATTTTTTGGAAAAATACCAGATTCAACTTCTTTAATATAATTACTAATAGCAAGATTAATATGGTTATTCAAATAATTTTTAGCAAATACAGGAATATTACTAGTAATACCCAACATGTCTTGTAGTACTAATATTTGTCCATCGGTGTATATACCAGCGCCTATACCAATAACTGGAATTTTTAATTTTTCAGTAATTTTTTTAGCTAATAATTCTGGTATATGCTCTAATAATAGCATAACTACCCCAGATTGTTCTAAAAACATAGCATAATTTAATAACTTATTTGCATCATTCTCATGAATACCCTGAGTTTTATACCCACCTAAAAAATTTACATATTGTGGAGTTAAACCAATATGTCCACATATTGGAATAGAATAATTAGTTAAATAATTAACAATATCTAATGACCATTGATTAATAATTTCTAATTTTATTACATTAGCTCCAGTTCTCATTAATTTAATAGAATTATTTAATGCTTGTTCATTATTATTATAACTCATAAAAGGTAAATCAGCTAGCAATAAGCAATTTGGAGCACCATTTTTTACACAACGAACATGGTATATTATATCATGTATAGTAACAGATAAAGTAGAATTGTGACCTTGCACAACCATTCCTAAAGAATCACCAACTAACATAACATTAATTCCTTGGTTATATAATAATTTAGCAAAAGATGCATCATAAACAGTAAGCACTGCAAATTTTTGTTTATTTTTTTTTATTTCTTTTAAATGATTAATAGTATACATATATCATTTCCTAAATTTAGTAAATATTTTTAGACTAATTAATTATTATATTTTTTTAATAATAAAATTCTTTTCTTAGATAATAATTTAATATTATTTTTAATTACTAGTCCTGTTGGTAATTTTATACTATTATCTAATTCTATCATTGGATAAACAACAAATTCACGATTTAACATATCATAATGAGGAATTGTTAATTTTGATGTATTCAATATATAATTACCAAATAATAATATATCTATATCTATTACTCTAGATGACCAACGTAAACAATTATATTGACGTCCTTGAGAATACTCAATAATTTTTATAAAATTAAATAAACTATCTAATGATAACATAGTATTTAAAGTAACTACTAAATTAATATAATTTGGCTGATTATAATTATTTAATGGTATACTTTCATAATAAGAAGAATATTTTATTAATTTTGTGTAAGGTAAATATTTTAATTTATTTATAGCTATATTAATTTGATCTATAGGACAATTTAAATTACTTCCTAAAGATAGCCAGACATCATTTATTTGATTTAATAAGATCATGGTAATTTGTTTAAATTATCGATTGTTAATTTGTTTTGCTTTTAATTCAGCTAATGTCTTACAATCAATACATAAATTAGTTATTGGATTTGCCTCTAAACGTTTTATACCAATTTCTATATTACAATAATCACAAAATCCAAAATTATTTTCTTCTAATCTTTTAATAGTTTTTTGTATACTCATAATAATTTTTCTTTCTCTATTACAATGATGTAGCATTAAACTAAATTCTTCTTCTTGTGTTGCTCTATCTACAATATCTGGAAAATTAATAGATTTTTTTACTAAATTAGTATGATTTAAGTTATTTGTAATATGTTTATACCAAGCAACTAAAATAGTTTTAAAATGCATAATTTGATTTTTATTCATATATTTTTCATTAGATTTTACATTATATGGTTTTACTCCAGCAATATTTAAAATACTTAGTGACGAAGATTTAAAATTATTTTTATTCATATTATTCCTTAAATTATAAGTTATAATAGTTAATTAATAAATTTATATTAATTTATAAGTAATAGTATTACTATACTAGTATAATTAGTATTATATGAAAATAATTTATAATTTATATTATATATTAATATTATAAAGTAATTAGATTTTAAATTTTTAAATTTTTTATCTTAAGTAAGATTTTTTGTGGGGATTTAATTAGTAAATCAAAATTATTGTAAATTATTATTAATAATGTTATTAATTAATATATTTATAAAAATGTAGTAAGTAATTAATTATCAAAATATTAACAATAACAAAAGAAATATATTAATTTGTCTAGTTACGATTACTTAAATCAAAAATCTAAAAATAGTATATTAATAAAATTAGTAAAGATATCATTTATTTTTTTTATATTGATATTATTATACTTTTTTTATTTAAGTTTTGTGATTAAAAATAGAATTTCTGGTAAAATATGGAAATTACCAACTATAGTTTATAGCAAAACTACTTATTTAATGCCTGGTATGTGTATTAATAAAAATCAGGTTATTAATATACTAGAAAGCGTATACTATCGTAGAGTAAGATATATTACTGGTCCAGGAGAATTTTCTGTACATAATAATAATATAGAATTAATACGTAGAACATTTGATTTACCAGAAGGAACAGTAGATAATACGCATGTATTAATATATTTTAGTAATAGTAAAATATCTAATATAAAAAATGTTAATAGTAAACATAATTTTGGTTTTTTACAATTAGATCCTAAATTAATTACTATAATTCAATCACCATACAGCGAACAAAGATTATTTATTACTAAAAATAATTTTCCTAAATTACTAATTAAAATATTACTGACTATTGAAGATAAAAATTTTTATTACCATAATGGTATTAGTTTTCATTCTATTTGTAGAGCAATATTAACTAATTTAATAGCTAAAAAAACTATACAAGGTGGTAGTACTATTACTCAACAACTAGTAAAAAATTTATTTTTAGATAATAAACGTTCTTTATGGCGTAAGTTTAATGAAATTTGTATGGCGCTAATACTAGATTATTATTATAGTAAAGATTATATTTTGGAGTTATATCTAAATGAAGTATATTTAGGACAAAGTGGTGATGATCAAATTAGAGGATTTCCGTTAGCTAGTTTATATTATTTTAATAGACCAATAAATGAATTAAGTATTGATCAACAAGCTATGTTAGTAGGTATGGTAAAAGGAGCATCATTATATAATCCATGGCATAATCCTGATTTGACTTTAGCAAGACGTAATTTAATATTAAAATTAATTAGTAAACAGCATATATTAGACAAAGAGTTATGTGATTTATTAATATCACGTCCGTTAGGTATTAATCATTATGATAATATTGCAGCAAATAAACCTGCTTTTACTCAATTAATTAGAGAAGAAATACAGAATAAATTACATAATAAAATATATAATTTATCCGGAGTAAAAATATTTACTACATTGGATCCTGTATCACAGAATGCTGCTGAACATGCTATAAAATATGGCATTAATAATTTAAAATTGAATCATAATTTAAATTTAGAAGCAGCTATGGTTGTTGTAGATAGATTTAGTGGTGAGATTAGAGCAATTGTTGGTGGATCTAATCCGGAATTTGCTGGATTTAATAGAGCTATGCAAGCTAGAAGATTAATTGGTTCGTTAATTAAACCAGCTATTTATCTAACAGCATTAAGTAATCCAAACAAATATAATTTAAGTACTTTAATTGATGATCAACCACTAACAATTAAGCAAAATAATGGTTATTTATGGTCACCAAAAAATTATGATAGAAGATTTCGTGGTCATGTTATGTTAATAGATGCATTAGTACAATCTTTGAATATACCTACAGTTAATTTAGGTATGAAATTAGGATTAAATAAAATTATATCTACATTAATTACATTAGGAGTACCATATAGTAGTATCAATTATCCAATATTCCCAGCTATGTTGTTAGGAGCAATTAATTTGACTCCAATTGAAGTTGCTCAATTATTTCAAACTATAGCTAGTGGTGGTAATTATACTATGTTATCTGTTGTTCGAACTATATTATCTAATGATGGTAGTATTATATATAATAGTTTGCCTAAATCAGAACGTGTTGTATCTTCTCAAGCTACCTATTTAACATTATATGCTATGCAACAATCAGTGATAAGAGGTACATCTAGTATATTATCTTCTAAATTTTCCTCATATAATCTAGCAGCAAAAACTGGTACTTCTAATGATCTAAGAGATAGTTGGTTTGTTGGTATAGATGGTAAAGAAGTATCGGTAATTTGGATAGGCCGAGATGATAATAAATCTACAACGTTAACTGGTTCAAGTGGAGCATTAACACTATATCAACATTATCTAGAAAAACAATCTCCAACAGTATTAAATCTTGTTATTCCAAAAGGAATTAATTATATATCGATCAGTTGTAATAATAATTTATTTTGTAATAAACAACATAATTATAAAATACCTATATGGATAAAAAATAGTGATTTTATTTCATAAATTATTGAATAAGGATTATAATGAGCAATTTATTTTTAAAAAAAATTAATGTTACTAATGCAGCAATAAGAAAAATTAAGTCTATATTAAATTATAAAAATAATATTGGTTATAATTTTAGAGTACTTGTAATTAATGGAGGTTGTAGCGGACTTAAATATGATTTTACTCTAGATAAAAATATTAATGATAATGATTATATACTAAAACAATCTAACATTTTAATTTTAATAGATAATAATAGTTTAAATTATTTAAGTGGTGGATTAATAGATTATATAGAAAATGTTAACAAATCTTATTTTTTTATTAGTAATATAAGATATAATAATAAATGTAATTGCGGAATGTCATTTAGTTAAAATAAATAATGTATATCCTATAATTATTATTTTATATTTAATAGAATATTTTTAGTTAGAATAAATAAATTGTTCATGTTTTTTATAGTACATTTAAATTCTATATTAGCTTTATTATTAGCGTAATCTGAAACTTGTTTAATAGAAATACATGGTATACTAAATCTATAACATACTTGAGCAATTGCAGTAGATTCCATATCAACTACAAGTGCTTTAGGAAATTTACTACGTATATTATTTAGAATATTAATATCATTAATAAAGCTATCACCACTTACTATTAAACCAAAAAAAATATTTTTTTCTTTTTTACTAGATAATTTTGCTATAGATAAAATATTTTTAGGAGAATTAAACATTAATGGATGCTTTGGTATTTGTCCAATCTTATAACCAAATGCTGTTACGTTAACATCATAATAACATGTAGATTGAGAAATAACTAAATTATATTTTTTTATATAGGGTACTAAACTACCAGCTAATCCAATATTTATTACTAAATTTGGTGAAAAATAATTTATTAAAATAGTAGTTCCTAAAGATGCAGATACTTTACCCACACCGGTTTTAATTATTACCACTTTAATAGTACCAATATTACCACAATATATTATACATCTACCAAGAATTTTTTTTTTAATATTAGTTAATTGTTGACACAATAATACTATCTCGTCTTTTATAGCTCCTATAATACCAATTATCATACAAATCTTAAATTTAATTATCTAATTTTATTAAATTATGATATTATGTTTTAATTATATCTTATAAAATAAATATTATAAATATTTTTAGTAAAGTTTTAACTTATTTATTACAGATATAAATTAATTTTTGATTAAAAAAATTAATGAGTAATTTTAGTTTAACTAAAAAAATATAATTTTTGATATTTTTTTATTTATTCTATTAAACTAGAGTTAAACATTATTGTATGTTAAATAAAAAGATATTTCCTGATATTATTGCAATAGTAGCAGCAGCTGGTATTGGTAAAAGAATGAATATTAATATTCCAAAACAATATTTAACTATTGCTAACAAAACAGTATTAGAACATGTTATTGATAAACTATTATTAGTACAGTGTATAAAAAATATAGTAATAGTAATTAATTCTAATGATTATTATTTTAATAAATTATCATTATCAAAAAATAACAAATTAACTATTGTTCATGGAGGTATATCTAGATTTTATTCAATTATTAATGCTTTAAGATATATAAATTATACTAAATGGGTTCTTATTCATGATGCTGTTCGTCCTTGTTTGCATCAAGATGATTTATATAAATTATTATTAATTACTA
Source organism: Candidatus Lightella neohaematopini (assembly GCA_025728315.1). Taxonomy (GTDB): domain Bacteria; phylum Pseudomonadota; class Gammaproteobacteria; order Enterobacterales; family Enterobacteriaceae; genus Lightella; species Lightella neohaematopini. The sequence continues at coordinate 124,833 of JAOBJW010000001.1, forward strand.
ATTATTCCACTATAGGGGGTATTTTAGCAACCCCGGTAGTTAATACTATAAAAGTAGTAAATACTAATAGTAATATAAAGTTAGCTAATAATACATTAAATCGTAGTAAATTATGGCAAGCATTAACACCCCAAATATTTAATTTTGAATTACTAAAATATTGTTTTGAGCAAATATTAAAAAAAAATGTATTAATTACTGATGAATCTAGTGCATTAGAATATTTTGGTTACAAACCAATTGTTATTCAAGGTAGATCAGATAATATTAAAATAACTAGTAAAAGTGATATTACTTTTATTAATAATTATTTTAGTAAATTTTAATATTACTAATATGCGTATTGGTTACGGTTTTGATATTCATAAATTTGATAATTATGGTAATTTAATATTAGGTGGAGTAAAAATACCAATGTTTAATAAATTACTTGCTCATTCTGATGGTGATGTATTACTACATGCTATAATAGATGCTTTATTAGGGGCTGCTAATATGAACGATATTGGTACTTTATTTCCTAATAGTAATAAATTTAAGAATATAAATAGTCGAATTATGTTAATAAATACTTGGAAATTAATAACAAATAAAAATAAATATACTATTAATAATATAGATACTACTATTATTGCACAAAAACCAAAATTATCTCAATTTTTTTATAAAATGCGTATAAATATTTCTAAAGATCTTAATTGTTCAATAGATAATATTAATCTTAAGGCAACTACAACAAATGGGGTACCATTTATCAATAATATTAATGCTATAGCATGTGTAGCTATAGTATTATTAATATAATGTAGAAATTATTATGAAAATAAATTTAGTATATTAAAATAGTATATTAATTAGATATTTTATAATATAAATAATGATTAAATAGATTTATAAATCATTATTTAATTATTGAAAATAGTTTATTAAGTTAAATTAATAATATTATAATTAATTAACATTACTAGATAATATTTATTTATTAAATAATAAAAATTATTAACATTATTAGTATAGTAATTTTATAATTATTTAAGGAATATAATGATTACTGATGATAATAAAAAAAAAGCATTAGCAATAGCTTTAACACAAATAGAGAAACAGTTTGGTAAAGGATCTATTATGCGTTTAGGTGAAGACCGATCAATGGATATTGAAACAATTTCAACTGGTTCAATATCATTAGATGTTGCATTGGGAGGTGGTTTACCAATGGGAAGAATTATAGAAATTTATGGTCCGGAATCATCTGGTAAAACTACTTTAACTTTACAAATAATTTCTTCAGCACAAAATAATAATAAGATATGTGCTTTTATAGATGCTGAACATGCATTAGATCCAATATATGCAAAAAAATTAGGTGTTGATATAGATAATTTATTATGTTCTCAACCAGATACTGGTGAACAAGCATTAGAAATATGTGATGCTTTAGTAAAATCAGGAGCTGTTGATGTTATTGTAATTGACTCAGTAGCAGCGTTAGCACCAAAAGCAGAAATAGATGGAGAAATAGGCGATGCACATATAGGATTAGCTGCTCGTATGATGAGTCAAGCTATGAGAAAATTAGCTAGTAATTTAAAACATGCAAATACATTACTAATTTTTACTAATCAAATTCGTATGAAAATAGGAGCTATGTTTGGAAATACAGAAACTACTGCTGGAGGTAATGCATTAAAATTTTATGCCTCTGTTCGTTTAGATATTAGACGTATAGGTCCAGTGAAAGATGGTGAATTAGTTATTGGTAATGAAACACGTATTAAGGTAGTAAAAAATAAGATAGCAGCACCTTTTAAACAAGCTGAGTTTCAAATTCTTTATGGGGCTGGTATTAATAAATTAGGAGAATTAATTGATTTTGGTTTAAAATATAAAATAATAGAAAAATTAGGTACTTGGTATCGTTATAATGGTAATAATATTGGTCAAGGAAAATTAAATGCATGTAAATTTTTAAAAGAAAATCATCATATATTAGTTCAGTTAGATAAAGAATTACGTAATATGTTATTAAGTAAATGTGAATCAGAAACAATTAAAAATAATAGTAATACAAACGAAAATTTAATCTAATTGGTATAATTAATGTATAAATCTTTTTTGGAAATTCGACAAATATTTTTGAATTATTTTGTGAGTAAAAATCATCAGTTAGTTAATAGTAGCTCATTAATACCAAAAAATGATTCAACACTAATGTTTACTAATGCTGGAATGAATCAATTTAAAAATATTTTTCTTGGTATTGAACAACCTAAACATATTAATGTTGTTACTGCACAAAGATGTGTAAGAGCTGGTGGTAAACATAATGATTTAAATAATATTGGTTATACTAGACAACATCATACTTTTTTTGAAATGTTAGGTAACTTTAGTTTTGGTGGATATTATAAGTTAGATGCTATCCATTTTGCTTGGCAACTACTAACTAATAATAAATTATTTGCAATACCAAAAAATAAATTGTTAGTGACAGTAAATATACATGATACTTTCACAATACGTTGTTGGTTAAAATTAGGATTATCTAATAATCAATTAATATTAGTAGGTAATAAAAAACAAAAAATTTACTACTCTAATAATTTTTGGTACATGGGTGAATTAGGTCCATGTGGTCCATGTACGGAGATTTTTTATTACTTAGGTAATAAAAATATCAATAATTATTTAAAAATATTTAATAGTAAAGAAAATAATGGAAATTTTTTAGAATTATGGAATTTAGTATTTATACAATTTAATAAACAGAATAATAATATTTTTCTACCATTGAATATTAATTCTGTTGATACAGGTATGGGTTTAGAACGTATAACTTCAGTATTACAAAATGTTAACTCTTGTTATGAAATTGATTTATTTAAATCACTAATAGCTATTATTATAAAAAAATTAAAAGTTAAAAATTTCTGTAACTCAGCATTATATATAATTGCTGATCATATACGTACTTGTGTATTTATCATAAGTGATGGTGTTTTTCCTAGTAATAATGGTAGAGGTTATGTTTTAAGAAAAATTATACGTCGTGCAGTAAACTATGGAAAAAAATTAGGTATTGAGTATTTATTTTTATATAAATTAGTAATTCCATTAATTAAAATTATGAAAGTAAAAACAAATAATTTTATTATTTCACTAAAAAACATTATGTATATTCTTAAACAAGAAGAACAACAATATAATAACACTATAAATAAAGGTAAAAAAATAATAAATAGAATAATATCTAAATTAAATAGTAACGTACTCAGTGGTAAAGTAATATTTTATTTGTATGATACTCATGGTGTTTCTTTAGATATAATCAAAAATATATGTAGTAATAGTAACATAAAAATAGATGAATTAGAATTTAAAAAAGAAGTAAAAAAAAGAAAGGAACTAATATTAAATAAGAATAAAACAAGTATTAATACATTATTAAATAATTATAAAAAAACTAAATTTATTGGCTATGACTGTATAGAATCCTTAAGTATTGTACAAGGAATAATATATAATTATCAAAATACAAATGAAGTATGCTATAACCAAAATAATAATAAAGTATATATTATTCTTAATCAAACACCATTTTATGGTGAATCTGGTGGTCAAGTTGGTGATCAGGGAAAAATATTATCAACTAATGTTATGATTAATATTATTAATACAAAAAAATATGGTGATATATTTATTCATGAAGGTATTATGGAATATGGTGAGTTAAAAATTGGTATGGAAGTAATAGCATTAATTAATTATGTAAGACGTAATTTAATTAGTATAAATCATACTGCTACTCATATGTTATATGCTGCTTTAAAAAAAATTAATAATACATATATTAAACAATATGGTTCATATATTGATGAATATCATTTACGTTTTGATATAATTAGTAATACATCATTAAAAAATTATATACCAGAAATAGAAAATATTATTAATCAACAAATTAGAACTAATTTACCTGTTACAACTTATATTAATAATTTTGAATATACAAAAACTAGTATAGTATTATCAAGTAATATTAAACATAAAAATATTAATAATAATTTAAGAAGTATTAAAATTGGTAATATATCTTACGAAGACTGTGGTGGTACACATGTTAAATTTACTAAAGATATTAATTTATTTTGTATTATAAGTGAATTAGGAATTGCTAAAGGTGTAAGACGCTTAGAAGCAATTACTAATGAAGTTGCATTTAATTTCTTAAGAGAACAAAAAAGTACTATATTAAAAATTTCTGAATTAATTAAATCTAATACAAAATCAGTATTTAAACAAACATCAATATTAGTAAATAATTATAAAGTTTTAAAACAAGAAATAATAAATCTAGAAAAACAATATATTATTAGTCAAGTAAAAATCTTACGTTATAAGATTAAATATTACTTAAATAATAGTCATATTTTAGTGGAACAGATTAACTGTAGTAATATCGGTATATTAATTAATATTGTAAAATTATTAAAAAAAAATTTAAATTCATTGATTATTGTGTTATTTACCAAAATAGATAATACTATTTATTTAGTAGTTGGTATAACTAATAATATAATTAAATATGTACAGGCGAATAATATTACTAAATATTTAATTGATAATATTGGAGGTAAGGGTGGTGGTACCTCAAATATATCTCAGATAGTAATTCATAATATTGATTTGTTACCTAGTATTATAAATACTATACATATGCTATTATCTAATAAAAAAATAATATATTAATAATATATTTATATTATTATATTAATTTATGTTGATAATTTTAAATAGCGTTTAAATATTTAAAGGATACAGTAAAGTAATGCTTATTTTAACTCGTCGGGTTGGTGAAACTTTAATTATAAATGATAATATTACAGTTACTATTTTAAATATTAAAGGTAATCAAATTCGTATTGGTATAAATGCACCTAAAGAAATATCTGTACATCGTAAGGAAGTATATCAACGTCTTAAAACAAAAAATAAGTTGTTATAAATTTAACAATAACTTGATAATTATTTGTAATACATTTGTATTATAATGATAATATAATTAGGTGAGGTGGCCGAGAGGATTAAGGCACTCCCCTGCTAAGGGAGTATACAGTGACCTGTATCGAGGGTTCGAATCCCTCCCTCATCGATTTACTTTATTTTGCATCCGTAGCTCAGTTGGATAGAGTACCCGGCTACGAACCGGGAGGTCGGGGGTTCAAATCCTCCCGGATGTAAGAAGTAAGTTAATTAATAAATAAGTTAGTTTTTAATATGTCAAAAATCTTAAAATTACTAGTGTATCTATTTAAAAGTATTAAACTAAGATCTTTATAAATAGATACTAAAATAATATTATTAAATTAATTATTCTGTTAATTTAATTTGACATTAACTTATAAAAAATTACTGCTAATTTTTGTAATCTTCATTATAATTTATTGCTTATCTTAAACTATACACTGATGACATTTATATAATTTATACAGAATATATTATTAATAATACAAAAGTATAATTTATTATATATTTAGTATATCTATTATATTAATAATATTAAATTTATTTTAATATAGTTAAGTAATAATTCTAATAAAGTATGAAATTAATAAAAAAATGTTGTAAAAATATTATTATAATATTTTAGTACTATTACTAAATATATTGTAATTTTTATTATTAAATTTTTTGAAGAGTAACGTAATGATATAATTAATTTAGAAATAGACAAATAATAACATTTAATAGTTAATTACGATAATTATAGATTTAGCTAAATTAATAAATACTTATTCAATAATTTTTGTTTATAATTTACTTTTTAAGTAAAAAATTTAATTTATCACTATATAGACAATAAATTTTATATTTCTTAGTATGTATAAGTTTATTTAAAAATAAATAATTAAGTTGTAAAAAATTTTAGTAATATAAATAACTTTGTTATTACTCTCATTTAAAAGTTAATATATTAAAGAGTTGTAAGTATACTATATTAAAATTATAAAAATAAAGTATGTAATTATTTATAATTAATATACTGTAAATAAATAATAAATTATATTCTTTATTTATATTTAAATAAATATTGCTAAATATATTTAATGATAAATTAATATTTTCAAATTAGATTAGATTTATTATTATTTTTTTATTTATATTAATAAAAATATTATTTTTAAATAAATTTTAATTTAGTGTGTTTTATTATAATTATTAAAACTATAATAAAAATAAAATATTTTATATTAACTAAATTAAAGGAAAAACTTTTTTAGAAAAAAGAAAACTAAGAATTTGTTAGTACATTTGTTATTTTTTAAAAATATTATAAAAATAATTATTATCTAATTTTATAATAAACGAAATATTATATTATAATAATTTTTAATCTAATTAGATAAAAAATATAATTTATGATGTTAAATGATTTTTTAGCTAATTAGATTAAAATCACTACTTTAATAGTAAGATTATTAAATTTACATTATTTAGCAATATAAAAATATTTTTATTTTAAATTTTGTATTTTAGATATAATTTTTCTTAAAAAATATATAAAATAAAACATTTATTTGCTAAATTCATATATATTAATAATAATATTACTTACATTATTAATATTTTCTTATTTGTTATAGTACTAAGATTTTATATTATCACTAGTCAGTAATATTACTATTTCTATTAATAAATTTAATATAATTTAAAATCATTAATAAATAAAATCTTATCATTAATTACACAAAGTATTAGAAATAGATAAATATTAATATAAAAAATTATAATATGAGTTTTATAAGTAGTAGAAATTACTACTAAAAATATCTTAAAAAAAATATTGATGTTAATTATAATTATATATTACTATGGTTGTATAGTTATGCTCTTATTTAAATTAACTTATTATATTTTTAATATAATTAAAAATTAGTTAATAATTATATTTATTAGATTTTAAAATCTTGTATCTAAAGTTTATTAAAATACTGTAATTTTCTATACATAAAAATAAATTATAATTAGGATATTATGTCCAAAATAAATGTTATTCTTAACTATGCATATAGTATTAAAGAAAAAATAGTTACACTAAAATTAAGAACTAATTTCTTTCATAAAGAAAAAGAATTAAATAAAATTAGTAAAGAATTAAATTTATCAAATAAATTTACTAATAGTAATTTAATAATTAAATTAAAAAGACAATATAATGCACTGTATTATGATATTAATATAATTAGTAATTTTGTTAATCAGTTAAATGATATTATAGAATTAATAAAATTATTTTCTAATCAATATAATAATGAAATATTTAATGAAATAAAAGATGAATTAAATAGTATTGATAATCAACTAAGTATACTTGAATTTAATCAAATATTTTCTGGTAAACATGATGATGCTAATTGTTATATTGATATACAAGCAGGATCAGGAGGGGTAGAAGCCCAAGATTGGGCTAATATATTACTTAAAATGTATCTACGTTGGTCAGAATTACATAAATTTAAAACTAATATTATTTACGAAATGTTAGGAGAAAAACAAGGTATTAAATCAGTTACTATTAAAATAATTGGTAGGTATGCGTACGGATGGTTACGTACTGAAACAGGAGTACATCGATTAATTAGACAAAATCCAATTAGTTCTAGTAAACGAAGACATACTTCATTTAGTTCATTATTTGTATATCCTGATATTCATACTAATACTAATATAATATTAAATAAGTCTGACTTAAAAATTGATGTCTATCGTTCTTCTGGATCAGGTGGACAACATGTAAATAAAACAGAATCAGCAGTACGTATTACACACTTACCAACAAAAATTGTCACACAATGTCAAAATAGTAGATCTCAACATAAAAATAAATTACAAGCATTAAAACAATTAAAAATAAAACTTTATCAATTAGAAGTTAAAAAACAATATATAAAGCAACAGTATTTAGAAAATAATAAAGTAAAAATTAATTGGGGTAACCATATTCGCTCTTATATTATAGATAATTCTTTAATTAAAGATATTCGTACTGGTATAGAAACACGTAATGTACAATCTGTATTAAATGGAAATTTAGATAAATTTATTAAAGCTAGTCTTAAAGCAGGTTTATAATATGAAGGAATTAGAATATTTAGTTCGTAAAAATAAATTAAGTAATTTAAGAAATAAATATAAAGTAGTATTTCCAAATAATTTTAAACATAATACATATTCAATTGTTTTACATAAACATTTTTTTAATAAAACTCGTAACGAATTAGAAAAACTTAATATTAATGTAAAAATTACTGGTAGAATTATAAATAAACGTTTTATGGGTAAAGCATCATTTATTGTTATTAAAGATACTAAAGGAAAAATACAGATTTATGTAGCTTATAATCATATATCACATGAACAGTACAAACTATTTAAGGATTTTGATTTAGGAGATATTATTGGTGCAGAAGGTATTTTATTTAAAACTAATAGTGGAGAATTATCAATAAAATGTAAAAATATTATTTTACTAACTAAAGCAATAAGACCATTACCAGATAAATTTCATGGTTTATCTAGTCAAGATAAATGTTATCGTCAACGATATTTAGAACTTATTACGAATGATAAAGTTTATAAATTATTCCATACCAGATCATTAATAATAGCAAAAATCCGTGATTTTATGATAAAACGTGATTTTATTGAAGTAGAAACTCCAATTATGCAAGTTAATGCTGGTGGAGCAATTGCAAAACCATTTATCACTTATCATAATAAGTTACACACTAAAATGTATTTACGTATTGCTCCTGAATTATATTTAAAACAACTAATAATTGGAGGTTTTGAAAAAATATTTGAAATTGGTAAAAATTTTCGTAACGAAGGATTATCTCCATATCATAATCCAGAATTTACTATGTTAGAACTATATATAGCTTATGCAGATTATAATGATTTAATTTTGTTGTTAGAAGAATTAATACGTACATTAGCTATTGCTATTTTAGGTGATCAAAAGTTATTATTAAATCAAGAATATATTGATATTAGTAAACCATTTACTAGAATGTCTATGAAGGATGCAATTTGCTATTATCAAAATATTGATATACATAATTTAGAAGATTTGTATTTAATTACTAAATTAGCTAAATCAATTAATATTAAGATACATAAAAATTGGACTATAGGACATATTCAATCAGAAATTTTTGATAAAAAAGTTATTCATAATTTAATTAAACCGATATTTATTACTGATTATCCAATCGAAGTTTCACCATTAGCAAGAAAAAATGATTATAATTCTAATATAACTGATCGTTTTGAATTATTTATTGGCGGTTATGAAATTAGTAATGGATTTTCTGAGTTAAATGATGCTGAAGAACAAAAAATTCGTTTTGCTAAACAAAATCATTATTATAATCAAGATTATATTACTGCTTTAGAACATGGTCTTCCCCCAACTGCTGGTTTAGGTATTGGTATTGATAGATTAATTATGCTACTTACTAATAGTAAAAATATACGTGATGTTATTTTATTTCCAACATTAAAAAATAAAACATAAAATTATAACATTATAGTTTTGGTATTATTTAAAAAGTTACTCGCTATATTTGGTTTATTTTGTTTTTTACTTGTTATTTTAGGTATTATTCCTATTAATGGAGCAGATAATTTACGTTTAATTATATCTATATATTCCATCATAAATGGAATATCTGATATACAATTAGCTACCCAACCAATTAAATTTAATTTTTGTATTTTAATGGCTAAATTAGTTAGTAATGAATGATTTATGCAACCTAATTTTATTTTAACAACCATAATTACAGGTAGTTGTTTATTAATCACCCAATCACTATAATTAAGATCATCATTAATAGGAGTTAGCCAACCACCAGCACCTTCTATAATTACAAAATTTGCCAAATTAGCTATTATATTTAAATTACTAGATATTTTATCTAAATTAATTTTTATTTTTTCAATATTACTTGCTATATTTGGAGAGGTACATTCTTTGAAAGAAAATGGATTAATAATACTACGTTTTAATTTTATACTACTATAATGTAATAGTAATGATATATCATTATTTAATTTATTATAATGAACATTTGTGGCAATTGGTTTATACCCAATAGTGTTATAGCCGTATTTACTATTAGCTTGTTTTAATAAAGCACATGATACTATAGTTTTACCGACATCAGTATCAGTACCAGTAATAAAAAATATTTTAGTCATAATATAGTATACCGTAAACTACTTGATAACTTAATGATAATAACTGATTACTTTTATTAGGCCAATATTTCTCTAATAATTTTAATTTATTACTACCAGTTAATCCAAATGTATTCCTACCATATAAGTAACTAGCACCAACACCTTTAATTTCTTTCAATAAGTTTAATAACTTATCATAATAAATTTTATATGTTTTAGTAAAAATACTATGACGATAAATACTAAATATATTAGATATATTTTTTATAGATAAGAATTTATTTACATGTATATTATTATCTATTTTACTCCATGCTTGTTTTAATTCAATTAAAGAACCATTAGCTAAAGTAGATAAAGCCAATTTACCTCCTGGTTTTAGTACTCTAAAAAATTCTACTAATGCTGATTTTAAATCAGTACACCATTGTACTGCTAAATTACTATATACAATATCAATTGATGAATTCATTAATGGTAATTGTTCAATATCGCCTAATAAATACATATGAGCTGATTTATTTCTTTTAGCATACATAATCATCCCTGGAGAAATATCCAAAGCAATTATATTATTATTACATAATTTCCAGTATTTACTAAACCATCCAGTACCACATCCTGCATCTAATAAATATTGTTTACTAACTAATCCTAATAATTTACATAATGTATGACCACATTTTCGTTGTAAATATGCATATTGATCATAATATTTAGCTGATTTACTAAAAGTATTAGCAATTTTTATTTTATGTTTTATATTCATATTATTGATATAATGATAATAATTTTAATAAATTATCTATATCATGTTTTCTATGTATAGCAGTTAATGTAATACGTACTCTTGGTGAAGATGTTGGTACTGTTGGTGGTCTAATAGCATTTAGCCATATACCATAATTACGTGCTTTTTTAACTAAATTAAGAACATGCATGTTATTATTAAATATAATAGATTGAATTGCTGTATTAGATGGAATTAATTTTAACTTTAATTTTTTTACTCCATGTTTAAATCTTTTAATATTACGTCTTAATCTTCTTCTTAAATAGTTACCTTCTTGCATAATAGTTATAGCTGTATCAATTGCGTTAATTTGAGCAATAGATAATGATGTACTATATATTAATTGACGTGCACACTGAATTAAATAATCTGCTAGTATTTTATATTTACATAATATTGCTGCACCACTTACTCCTATTGCTTTACTAAAAGTAATAACTAATATTTCTGGTTTACAATTTTTTAAGTAAGTACTACCCTTTCCATTTTTACCTAAAATTCCAAATCCATGAGCATCGTCAATCATTACCCAGCTGTTATTAGTTTTGGCATACATCATAATTTTTTGCAATGGTGCCTGATCACCATCCATACTAAAAACACCTTCTGTTATTATTAACTTATTAGTATACTTATTTGTTGTTTTTAATATTTTATTTAATGATATCATATTATTATGACTAAATCTTTTTAAAGTTCCTGACGATTGTGTAATTGCAGATATTATTGAAGCATGTATTAATCGATCTGTAATAACACAATCATTTTTACCTATAATAGTACTGATAATAGCTTGATTAGCATCAAAACCAGAATTAAATAATATTGCATTTGGATAATCTAATAAATTTGCTAATTTTTTTTCTAAAATTTTATGTTTAATACTATATCCAATAATATGTCCAGAACTACTAGTACTAGTTCCACTAATTTTAACTTCGTTTTGGTAGGATGATATTACTTTTGGATGATTTGCTAAGCCTAAATAATCATTACTAGAAAAATTAATATACTTTTTATTTAAAAAAGTAATTAAACGAGCATTACTATTAGTAATAGCTTGTCTATATCTATATATTAATAATTTTTTCCTTTTATTTATTACTTCTTTAAATTTACTTAACCAATTATTACTATATTGATGCATCATAATATTTATCATTAGATATTTGTTGTTCTTTAGTATTAATTACATTTGATTCTGTTATTATATTTAGTTTATTAAATAATAATTTATCTTTTTTACATGATGGATTTAGTGTAGTAAGTAATTTTTCACCGTAAAATATTGAGTTTGCTCCAGCAATAAAACATAATGCTTGAGTTTGTTCATTCATATATTCACGTCCAGCAGCCAAACGTATATAAGATTTTGGCATTATAATTCTTGTTGTAGCTATTACACGAATAAATTCGAATGGATCAATATTATTATTATTAGCTAAAGGAGTACCTTTAATTTTAACTAGCATATTAATAGGAATACTTTCTGGCGGTTTAGGTAAATTGACTAATTGTAATAATAAATTAATACGATCATCTACAGTTTCCCCTAATCCTAAAATACCACCAGAACATATTTTAATATTAGCTTTTCGTACTACATATAAAGAATCTAATCTATCTTGGTAACTATGTGTAGTAGTAATATTACTATAAAATTCAGGGGAAGTATCTAAATTGTGGTTGTAGTAATCTAATCCTGCTTTAGCTAATCTATGAGCTTGTTGTTCATTTAACATACCTAAAGTCATACATGTTTCTAATCCAATATCTTTGACACCTTTTATCATTTGTTCTAATAATGGTATATCACGATCATGAGGATTTCTCCAAGCAGCACCCATACAAAATCTAGTTGCACCAGAATCTTTAGCTTTTTTTGCTGCGTTAATTACTTGTTCTAACTTAACTAATTGTTGATTTTTTAATCCTGTATTATTTCTAGCACTTTGTGCACAATACTTACAATCTTCTGGACATAATCCAGTTTTAATTGACATTAAAGTACTAATCTGTATTTTATTAGCAATAAAATTTTTACGATGAACATTTTGTGCAATAAATAATAAATCAAAAAATGGTTTATTTAGAATTTTTTTAATTTTATCTACAGTCCACAATTGATTAGTTGACATAATATTTCCCTATATAGTAATTTAAATAGTTTAATTTTTAATTAATTAAAATTATACATTATTTATTTTTAATAAAATAGAAAAAAATGAATATTAATAATTTAAAGTTTGATAGAAAATATATATGGCATCCATATGCTTCTATGAGTAATCCATTACCAGCATATCAAGTTAATTACGCTTATAGTTATAAATTAGTATTAAGTAATGGAAAAAAATTAATTGATGGTATGTCTTCATGGTGGTCAGCAATTCATGGTTATAATCACCCAGTGATAAATAGAGCATTAAGAAAACAAATTAGACATATGTCTCACGTTATGTTTGGAGGAATAACTCATATACCTGCAATAAAATTGTGTAAAAATCTTATTAAGATAACTCCAGGTAATTTAAATTGTATATTTTTAGCTGATTCTGGGTCAGTTTCTGTGGAAGTGGCAATTAAAATGGCATTACAATATTGGTACTCATTAAAGATATCAAAAAATAAGTTTATAGCATTATATCACGGTTATCATGGTGACACATTTGGAGCAATGTCAGTATCTGATCCTTATAATTCTATGCATAGAATTTATAGAAATTATTTTTCTAATCAATTATTTGTTAATGTTTCTAAATGTCGTTTTCATGATGTTTGGACTAATGATACTAATCATTTAGATAATTTAGTAAAATTAAATCATCATCATGTAGCAGCAATTATCTTAGAACCTATTGTACAAGGTGCTGGAGGTATGTATTTTTATCATCCTCAATATTTAGTACATATACGTAAATTATGTGATAAATATAAAATTTTACTTATTGCAGATGAAATAGCTACTGGTTTTGGTCGAACTGGTAAATTATTTGCTTGTAATTATGCAAAAATTGTACCAGATATTTTATGTATAGGTAAAGCTTTAACTGGAGGTACTATAACATTAGCTGCAACTATTACTAATAGAAAAATTGCTAATATTATTAGTAATAATGATATTAAATGTTTTATGCATGGACCAACTTTTATGGGAAATCCATTAGCTTGTGTGGCTGCTAATGCTAGTTTAAAATTACTAAATCAATATAATTGGAAAAAATGTGTACTTATGATTAATGAGCAATTAAAAAAAGATTTACTTCCCCTAATAGATCATGAAAGAGTACAAGATGTAAGAATATTAGGAGCTATTGGAGTAGTGGAAACTAAACATAAAATAAATATTGCTAATATACAATGTTGGTTTATTGAGTATGGAGTTTGGATAAGGCCATTTAATAAATTAATATATATTATGCCCCCATATATTATTAAACAAACAGCATTAAAAATACTTACTAGTGCTATAAAAGAATCTTTAAATATTAATAGTAATTTTATTATAACGTAATTATTTTTTCTTTATGTCTTTGTATAGCTAATAATATTAATCGATCTATTAATTTACTATAACTTAAACCTTTTGCTATAAATAATTTTGGAAACATACTATTATTAGTAAATCCAGGAATAGTATTAATCTCATTAACTATTATATTATTATTTTCTTGTAATAAGAAATCTATTCTTGCCATAATACTACAACCTAATGATAAATATATTTTAATCGCTAATTTCTGAATTTTTTTTACTATAATATGATTTAATTTAGCTGGTATAATTAATTTAATATTTTGATTATTTATATATTTATCATAATATGAATAAAAATTGTTATTAGTAACAATTTCTCCACATACACTAACTTTAGGAAAATTATTACCTATAATTCCTATTTCAATTTCTCTAGCAATTATTGATTGTTCTATTAAAATTTTTTGATCTAAATTAAAGGCTAATTTTAATGCACTAACAAATTCATGATAATTATTTACTTTACTAATACCAATTGATGAACCATGTCTAGCTGGTTTAATAAACCATGGCAGTTTTAATTTTTTAGCAATACTATTAAAACTAGGTATATAACTATTTTTATATAATGTAATAAATGGTGCTACATTAATATCTAATTTTTTTAATAATCGTTTTGTTATATCTTTATCAATACAAATTGATGATCCAATAATATCAGTACTTACATATGGAACATTTAATAGATTTAATAAACCTTGAATAGCACCACTTTCTCCGTAAAAACCATGCAATACCGGAAATACTACATCAATCTTTGGTAATAATACATTATTTTTAGTATTAATTAGACTATATTTATTACCTAATAAGATAGATATTTGATTTTTTAATAATAATTTATTTTTATTTAATAAGTTACTAGTACTATATAAATACCATTTTCCTAATTTATCTATTTTAATTAATAAAATTTCATATTTATTTTTATCTATTGCTTCTATTAAATGAGTGGCAGAAGATAGTGATATTTTATATTCAGTAGATTTTCCTCCAAATAATATTGCAACAGTCTTTTTTAACATTATATTAAAGTTATAATTTATACCATAAAATTAATATTAATTATTAAATGGGTCGTACAGGATTTGAACCTGTGACCAATTGATTAAAAGTCAACTGCTCTACCAACTGAGCTAACGACCCAAATATTTTATAAAAATGAATTAGGCATTATATCAAAAACTTTTATAATTAGTAATATGTACGTTTTTTAATATAAAATATTTATTATATTTATTTTAAATAAATAAAATAATAATTTAATAATTAAATAATAATTTTATCGGATTCTCTACAATATCTTTTATTTTTAACAAAAATTTAATTGCTTCTTTACCATCTATAATTTTATGATCATATGATAAAGCAACATACATCATAGGTAAAATAATAATTTTTTTATTTAATACTACTGTTCTATCCTTAATATTATGTAATCCTAAAATACCGATTTGTGGTACATTAATAATTGGAGTTGATATTAATGATCCAAATATACCACCATTAGTAATAGTAAAATTACCATTAATTAAATCTTTTGATGTTAATTTATTTATTCTACTTTTAAAAGATAATTGCTTTATTATTTTTTCAATTTTATAAATACTTAATTTATCAACATTTTTAATAATGGGGGTAATTAGACCATTTTTTGTTGACATAGCTACATTAATATCAAAATAATTATAATATGCAATATTATTATTACTAATAAAAGCATTAATTTCTGGAACTAATTTTAATGCTTCCACTACTGCTTTTAAATAAAAAGACATAAATCCTAATTTTATTCCGTATGTAGACTTAAAATCTTCACCATATTTTTTCTTTATATTAATTAGTGGTTTCATATTAATTTCATTAAAAGTAGTTACCATAGCAGTATTATTTTTTGCTTTCATTAATTTTTCTGCTATTTTTTTACGTAAATTAGATATAGGTATATATTTTACAGTACGTCTATGTACTAAGTTTATATTTTTCTTACTAGTTTTTTTATTTTTATTAATAATATTATTAATATTTACATTATACTTATTTATTAATCGTCTAACTGATGGACTTAAGTTATTACTTAATTTACTTATAATTAAATTATGTACATTAATTTTATTAAATGATTTATTATTAGTTAATGTCTTATCATTACTACTAGTAGTAGATGAATTTATAGTACCTATAATTTGTTTAGAAATAACAATAGATCCTACTTTTGATTTAATATTAATTAATATACCACTAGTTTTTGCTGGTATTTCTAATATTACTTTATCTGTCTCTATTTCTACAAGAATATCATTATAATTTATATAGTCCCCAATATTTTTATGCCACATTATTATTGTAGCACTATTAATTGATTCTGGTAATTCAGGTACAATTATATTTACAATATTCATACCAGTTATCCTATTATCATTAATTTATTGCTTCGTTAAGTAATTTATCTTGTATTATACTATGCATTTGTAAATTACCTTCTGCAGTAGTTGCTGAATAAGAACGACCTATATAGTTTATATTATTGTAACCTAATATTTTAATTAAAAAATTTTTACAATATGACCAAGCACCTTGATTTTTTGGTTCTTCTTGACACCAAATAAAAGTATTAATGTATTTATATTTTTTTATAATATTACTAAGTATTCTTGTTGGAAATGGATAAAGTTGTTCTATACGTATAATTGCGATATAATTCTTATTCTTTTTTCTTCTTAAATTTAATAATTCATAATATATCTTTCCAACACACATAATAATTTTTTTTACTTTATCTTTGTCAAGATCATCTATTTCATCTATTACTTTTTTAAAATTACTAAATGCTAATTCTATTAGTGGTGAATATGATAATTTATTTCTTAGTAATGATTTTGGATAAATTAATATTAATGGCTTACAGGTATTATTAATTGCTTGTGCACATAATAAATGATATACCTGAGAAGTAGTAGTCGGAACACATACTTTCATATTATTTAAAGCACAAAGTTGCAAATATCTTTCTATGCGAGCAGAAGAGTGTTCTGGGCCATTACCTTCGTAGCCGTGAGGTAAAAACATTACTAATCCACACATTATTCCCCATTTATATTCTCCAGAACTAATAAATTGATCAATAACTATTTGAGCTCCATTAGCAAAATCGCCAAACTGTGCTTCCCAAATTACTAAAGTGTATGGTTTATTAAATATAGAATAACCATATTCAAATGCTAATACTGCTTCTTCTGATAGTATAGAATTAAATGCTTGAAATTTATTTTTATTTATATTAGATAATGGAGTATATAGTTCACCGCTATTTTGATCATATACTGAAACATGTCTTTGAAAAAATGTTCCTCTTATTATATCTTCACCAGATAATCTAACAGAAATACCTAAATCTATTATAGTAGCATAAGCTAATATTTCAGAATTACCCCAATCAAATAATTTTTTTTCATTTACTTGATTACTACGATTATGATATATTTTTTTCACTAGTGGTTGTAAAATAATGTTATTTGGTATTTTATTAATTATTTTATTTAGATAAATTAAATAATTAATATTTTTCTTGGGATTATAAATATTATTTTTTTTATTTTTGTTAGAAAATTCATCATTTATAATGAAATTTTTGTAGAATTTATTGTTTTCTAATATTTTTAAATAATTTATTTTTAATATATTGGTATATTTAGAGCCTAAAATGTTGTTTTTTTTTAATTTATTAAAATATAATTTAATAACTGATGGATGGTTTTTAATTTTTTTATACATTACTGGTTGTGTAGTACTAGGATCGTCAATTTCACTATGTCCATTTCTGCGATAACAAACTAAATTAATCATAACATCTTGCTTAAAGGTAGAACAGAATGTTAGTGCAAGTCTAATTACAAATAATGAAGCTTCTGGATCATCTGCATTAACATGAATAATTGGTGACTGTATTATTTTTGCAATATCAGAGCAACATCGATCATAAATATTAAAAATATTAGAAGTTGTAAAACCTATTTGATTATTTATAATAATATGTAATGTGCCGTTGTTATTATAACCATTAATTTTCGACATATTAATAGTCTCCTGAACAACTCCCTGTCCACTGATGGCTGAATCACCATGTATTATTATCGGAATTACATTATAATTATTAATTTTATCAGTACGTGATCTTGTTAATCCCATTACTACTGGATAAATAATCTCTAAGTGAGATGGATTAAATAATAAACTTAATTTTATTACTTTATCATTAAATTTTAATTGTGAAAAAAATCCCTGATGATATTTTACGTCATTAATATTAATTTTATTGTTAAATTCATTTATTATATCATTAATATTTTTACCAAAAATATTTACTAATACGTTTAATCTACCTCTATGACTCATACCTAATATTATTTCGTTAAAATTATTAATACTTGCATGATATATAACTTCTTTTAACATTGGTATTAATACATCACTACCTTCTAGAGAAAATCTTTTTACTTTAGGAAACATATAATTTATATAATGCTCAAATTTTTCTGCAATAACTAAATCATTTAATAATCCTATTTTTTTTTCATTATTTAGTAATGTTGTTAAGTCACTATTTTTTTCTAAATATTTTTGAATCCATAATTTTTGTATTTTATTATTTATATACATAAATTCAATACCAATTGAATTACAATATATTTTTTTCATTAATTTATATAACTTAATAAGTTTTATTTTTTTATTATGAATATATATTGTTGATTGTAATTCAATATTAGTAAATTTATAATAATTAATACTTAATTCTGGTATTAATGGTTTATTACATAAGTTTAATGGATCTAGATTAGCTAATTTATATCCATAATGACGGAAATTATTAATTAAGTTTATTATTTTTGCATAAGTTAAACATTTACAATTTTTCATAATTTAATTATTAATTTATTATTTTATTTTTTATTTAAGCATAAAATACTTAATAAAAATATATTTTGTTAGATTTTTTTAAAGAAATTAAAACTTATCATTAATTTTATTATTAAATAACTATCTTTATATTTAATAAATAAAATAATTAATTAAAATTTATAAATATATTTTTATTGTTTTTTGATAGATAAATTAATAAATGTAACATCAAGATTTTTGTTTTTTAACCAGTTACTAAGAGCAGAAATACCACCAACTTCAGTATTATCATGACTAGCTGCATAAAAATTCATTTTATATTCCTGAGAATAATATATGGTATTTTCAGATATATTTCCTGTTATAAAACATTTTATTCCTGATCTAGCAACTAATTCAATATAATTATGTCCACTACCAGTACACCATGCTAATTTATCAATTAAATTATTATTATAACTATAATGTATAATATTACAATGTAGTTTATTACTTAATATTAAGTATAATTCATTATTTGTAATTATTTTATTAAAATTTCCATACATTACTAAATTATTTAAATTACCAATAATATTAATATTCAATAATTTAGCAAATTGTACATTATTTCCTAATTCTAAATGAGTATCCAGTGGTATATGCCATGCATATAAGTTAATATTATTAATTAATAACGATTTTAATCTATTAGACATGATACCAATAACTTTTAAATTATTTTTTGGTTTAAATAGACCATGATGTACAATTATAGCATCTGCATTTAACTTAATAGCATGGTTTATTAATTCTTGACAAATAGTTACTCCAGTAACTATTTTACTTATTTTCTTTTTTCCTTCAACTTGTAATCCATTAATAGAATATGGATCATTTATGCTATAACTTTTTAGTTTATTGTTAATATATTCTTCAAGTTCAATATTATTTATCATATTACATCAGTATATATATTATTAACATAATTTTCAATTTTAATTTATTTTATTCATATAAATAGTAAATAATTGACAATTTGGAATAAATAATATAATATAAATTATTTTAATTTATTATTTTTTAAGGAAGATAATATGAGCATAGGTATTTTTTTTGGTAGTGATACAGGTAATACTGAAAATATAGCTAATATTATTCATAATAAATTAGGTAAAAATAATAGTGATTTGTTTGATATTGCTAATAGTAAAAAAAGTGATTTAGAAAAATATAATAATTTAATATTTGGGGTACCTACTTGGTATTATGGAGAAGTTCAATGTGATTGGGATGATTTTATACCAATATTAAAAAAAATTGATTTTTCTAATAAGAATATTGCAATATTTGGTTGTGGTGATCAAGAGGATTATCCGCAATATTTTTGTGATGCTATAGGAATAATAGGTAATATTGTCAAAAAGAATAATGCAAATTTGTGTGGTTATTGGCCTGTTACAGGTTATAATTTTGAGTCATCTAAAGGTTTATTAAATAATGATTATTTTTTTGGATTAGCACTAGATGAAGATAGACAATCAGAATTATCTATTAGTAGAATAGATTTATGGATTAAACAAATATTAAAAGAGATGAACATTAATTTAGTTTTTTAATATTAGCTTTTTTATAATTGTATTTTATATTAGTTATTCTATTAAATATTATTGGTAGTTTACCTGAATATTTTTTATCTAAGCAAAAATATCCTTCTCTTTCAAATTGGAAAGTATTATTTAAATTTGTCTTAACATTTTTTTCTACAAATCCATATTTAACAGTTAACGAATTTTTATTTATATATGAAATAAAATTTACTTTATTTTCTACATTAGCTAAATTAAATAAATTTTCGTATAATCTAAATTCTGCAGGTAAACTATATTTTTTTGATACCCAATGAATAATACTTATTTCATTTTTAAAATTTTTATTTGTCTTATATTGTTCGTGATTGCAAAAAATAGCTGATATTTTATTATTTTTTTTTAAAACTTTATAAGCTTTTATTACATAAGAATATCTTAATTTTACTTTTTTAAATAAAGTTAATTTTTTAAAATCTTTAGTATAGAATTCGTTAAAATCAGCTCTATCTATATATATTTCTCTAGTTAATATTATATTTTTTTTACCCATACTAGGATTATTAGGATGATTAGGTACACTAATATACATACAATAATTTTTGGGTAAACTATTTATAATTAAAAGTACTGGATTTATTACAGCCATAATTCTTGGAGCATTAATATTTAATTCTTTATTAATACAGTATTCTAATAATTTTGTATTAATTAAGCTATTTTGTTTAGTAACACCAACACGTTTACAAAATTCTATTAAAGAATTTGCAGTATAACCACGACGTCGTAATCCAGCTATAGTCGGCATTCTAGGATCATCCCATCCATTAACAATTTTTTTATTTACTAATATTTTTAATTTTCTTTTTGATAATACATGATATGATAAATTTAGTGGAGCAAATTCATATTGTTTAGGATAATGATTAATTGATATATTTTTTAATATCCAATTATATAATTTTCTGTTTTCTGTAAATTCTGAAGTACATAAAGAGTGTGTTATACCTTCAATTGCATCAGATATACAATGAGCAAAATCGTATGTTGGATATATACACCAATCATTATTAGTTTTATGATGATGAATATATTTTATTCTATATAATACTGGATCTCTCATAACTAAACATGGTGATTTCATATCTATTTTTGCTCTTAAACAAGCTGCTCCTTGATTAAACTTACCATGACGCATTTCTTTAAATAAAATAAGGTTATCTCTTTTACTTTGATTTCTAT
This sequence comes from Candidatus Lightella neohaematopini, assembly GCA_025728315.1. GTDB lineage: Bacteria > Pseudomonadota > Gammaproteobacteria > Enterobacterales > Enterobacteriaceae > Lightella > Lightella neohaematopini. Next base: position 147,123 of record JAOBJW010000001.1, read on the forward strand.
AAGGACTATTTGTACCTGGAGTAGTTAATGTGCCTCTATAAATTTTTATTTCTTCCTTGCTTAAAAGATCAACATAAGCTAAGTTTTTATTTATTAATTCTATTGCATAGTCATACATTTGAGAAAAATAATTTGATGCATAAAAAACTTTTTCATAATTAAAACATCCTAACCATTTTATATCATTTATTATAGAATTAATAAATTTTAATTTTTCATGATCAGGATTAGTATCATCAAATCTTATATTAAACTTGCCATTATAATTTACAGCAATACTAAAATTTAAATATATTGATTTTATATGACCAATATGTAAATAACCATTCGGTTCTGGAGAAAATCTAGTATGTATTATTTTATATTTATTTTTTATTATATCATTATTTATAATATTATAAATAAAATTATTTTTACTAAAATCTTTCATATTTAATACTATTCCTATATATTAATTAAATATTATAAATTATTAATATACATAATAATTTAATAATATTGTATTATATTAAATTTATAATTATAATGTTGTGTTGTATACTTTTAATAAAAATTTAATTAAATATTAGTGTTAACATTAATATAATAATAAAATTCTAAGCTTAGTATAATTTTATTCATTAAAGCGGAAGTGGCGAAATTGGTAGACGCACCAGATTTAGGTTCTGGCACTATTTTGGTGTACGAGTTCAAATCTCGTCTTCCGCATGATACTGTATGCTAAAATACATTAATTTATTTGGGGTATAGCCAAGAGGAAAGGCAGTGGGTTTTGATCCCACCATCCCAGGTTCGAATCCTGGTACCCCAGACTATAATTATATAATTGGCTACGTAGCTTATTTGGTTAGAGCGCAGCACTCATAATGCTGATGGTACAGGTTCGAATCCTGTCGTAGCTATTTCTTTAAACTATATTAATATAAACCTAAGTTATATCTCACAATTATTTTTAAAAGTCTGCTATTAATAATACTTAATCCTATATTACGTAACTTTTTTAATACATAAGAATTATTTCTAATAATACCATATATTATATTAATACTAACTTCTATTAGTAAATTTTTATATATACAAAAATTTTATAATAATTAATTAATGATGATAAATTATAATATTGACTATTATAATTATTTAATAAATTAGATAATATATTTATTGGTAAATTAGATAAGTAATTGACAAATGATAAATAATCATACTAAATTAATAATACTTAATTATTACATAATAGTAAGAATGAATTTTGATCTACTAAAATAAAATTCTTACCAAATAGTATCATTAATATCGATATCGTCAGTAATAATTCTAATTAATAAGTATAACTGTTTATAATACCAAGTATTACACTATTGCTTAGTATTTAATTTATTAATAATAATCTATTAGCTCTAATTAATATATCAGAATAAATAATAATATTATTTAATAATGTCTTTCATTTATTAAATTTATAATTAAAATTAATATTAATTAGTTTGTAATTAATTAATATTTTTTCATATTTTAGTATTAAATTTAATAATACTCTCTTTAATAAATTATTTTCTATTATATAACCTAATTCTTCTAGTTTTAGAATGTTAAAATTAAATGATAACTTTAAATTATTATTTTCACATAATTCTAATTTTTATATGATTTTATAATACTATTATCAATATTTGACCAAACGTTAATTTTGTTAGAAACGATATAGAAGAATAATTAATAATGATTATTTTAGTATCTAAATTACAGTAATTATTATAATAATTAAAATTATTATCAATTAATTTTATATTAAATTTATTTAATTGTAATGACAAAGTTAATGACATACCTATAATACCACCACCAACTATAATTATATCATATTTTGTGTTACACATATTTATAATAAAAATTATTAAAAATTAATTCAATTATTTTATTTTTTATTAAAAAATAAGATATTATAATATTCTAATATTATAATATGTATTTATAATTTTTTTAAATATAAAAATGTACAAAATAATATCCAATATTAAAATTTTAGGAAAAAAACCAAATATTCTACCATCAAATAGAAAATTCAAGTACTGGATTAGTAGCATATTACCAATATTAACACATAATATACATATTAATGTAATTATTGTTAGTAGATCAATCATATATTTTTTAAATAAAAAATATAGAAATTTAAGTACTGTAACTAATGTATTAGTATTTCCATTTGTTTTTACAACACAAGCTATTATTCCTATAATAGGTGATATTATAATATGTTGGCAAGTAGTTGAATATGAATCAATTAAGTTAAGTAAAAAATTAGAAATATATTATTCACATATGTTAGTTCATGGATTATTACATTTATTAAATTATAAACATAATTCTAAAAAAAATAGTATTATTATGATGAATTTAGAACAAAGCATTTTAAATAAAATAAAATATTAGTTTATATTTATAATTTTTTATTAAATTAACTGGATTAAATAATACTATTTTGTTAAGGATTAATATTTAAACTAGTGGATGTCTTATTAATTTAAGATAGTGTTAATTTGTCTATATAAAATAAATACTAATTAAATTATTATGTTTAATGAATATAATCACAAAGAAATAGAGTATATTGTACAACAGTATTGGCAAATAAATAATACATTTAAAGTAAACGAAGATGTTAATAAAGAAAAATATTATTGTTTGTCTATGTTACCATATCCTTCTGGTAATTTACATATAGGTCATATACGTAATTATACAATTGGTGACATTATATCACGTTATCATCGTATGTTAGGAAAAAATGTTTTATACCCCATTGGATGGGATGCTTTTGGCTTACCAGCAGAAGAAGCAGCTATAAAAAATAAAGTTGAACCAGAAAAATGGACACGTCAAAATATTTTTTATATGAGAAAACAATTAAAAATGTTAGGGTTTAGTTACGATTGGAGTAGAGAAATAATTACTTGTGAACCAAAATATTATCGTTGGGAACAATTATTTTTTATATATTTATATAATAATGGATTAGCATATAAAAAAAAATCGCTAGTCAACTGGTGTCCCAATGATAACACTGTTCTAGCTAATGAGCAAGTTATTGATAATCGTTGTTGGCGTTGTAATACTATAATTACTTATAAAAATATATCTCAATGGTTTTTAAAAATTACTAATTATGCTGATGAATTACTTAATAGTTTAGATAAGTTAAATGATTGGCCAACAGAAGTAAAAAATATGCAACGTAATTGGATAGGAAAAATACGTGGTATTGAAGTTAAATTTAAAATCTTTAATAGTGAAAATTATATAAAAGTTTATACTAATGATATAGATAATATTATGGGAACAACTTGTATATTAATTAATACAGAGTATTTTCTAGCTAAAAGATTTTTATTATCTAAATTTACTAAAGATTTTATTAATAATCAAAAACTATATTCTAATAGAAATGATACTAATCAGGTAGGAGTTCCTACTGGGATGTATGCTATACATCCAATAAGTAAACAACATATACCTATATGGCTAGTAAACAATATACTAACTAATAGTACTAACAGTAGTATGTTAGTTCCAAGTAATAATAAATATGATTTAATATTTGCAAATAAATATAATTTAAATAAAATTTTAATTACTAAAAGTAATAAATTAAACAAAGAAAAATCTAACATTTTAAAAAATCTAAAAGAATTAGATAATTTAAAATATAGTGTAAATAAAATAACTATTACTAATTTTTTAGTAAAAAAAGGTTATATTAAAAGAAAAATATTTTATCGTATACGTGATTGGTGTATTTCTAGACAACGTTATTGGGGTGTACCAATACCTATGATAACATTAGATAAAAACATTATACCAGTACCATATGATCAGTTACCAATTGTATTACCAAAAAAAAATATTAGATATGATAATCCATTACTTAATCCAAAGTGGTATAAAATTAATTACAATAATAAATTAGCTGTAAGAGAAACAGATACATTTGATACGTTTATAGAATCATCTTGGTATTATATTCGATATACTTGTCCAAATTATAATTTAGGTATAGTAAATAGTACAGCTGCTAATTATTGGTTACCAGTTGATCAATATATTGGAGGGATTGAACATGCTATTATGCATTTAATATATTTTCGTTTTTATCATAAATTAATGCGTGATGCTAAATTAATTAATTGTAGTGAACCCGTAAAAAAATTATTGTGTCAGGGAATGGTGTTATCTAATGCTTTTTATTATGTTTCTCACGAAAATAAAAAAATCTGGATTTCTCCGGATAAAGTAAAAATAAATTATGATAGTAATGGTAATATAATATCAGCTAATGATGTATATGGTAACAAATTAAAATATGTTGGTGCAATTAAAATGTCCAAATCAAAAAACAATGGTGTAAATCCAATGGATGTAGTTAATAAGTATGGTGCTGATGCTGTAAGATTATTTTTAATGTTTGCTGCTCCAGTAACTATGCCTTTAGTATGGTGTGAATCAGGTATTATGGGTATTAGTCGTTTTCTAAAAAGGGTATGGAGATTAACATATTATTATATTAAGTTAAGAAAATTAAACTATAATTATTCTAATATTTTGAAAAATAATCATAAATTAATAAGATATCAAATACATTTAACTATACAAAAAATTACTTATGACATAGAAAAAAAGCAAACATTTAATACAGCTATTAGTGAATTAATGAAGTTAACTAACATATTACTACAGTATAGTAATAATAAAATTATAGATAATATTAATGTTTTAAAAGAAGGATTATATATCTTAATAAAGATGTTATATCCATTTGCTCCACATATTTGTTTTGTATTGTGGAAAATTTTAGGTAATAAAAATAGTATTGATTATTCTAATTGGCCTTCTGTGGATAAAACAGCATTAGTAATAAATAACGTTAATATTATCTTTCAAATAAATGGTAAATTTAAAGGAAATATTAATGTTCCAATTAATTCAAGTAAAGAACTAGTTTATAATTTATTATATAAAAAATACTTATCTAAAAAAAATATAGATACTTTTAAGATTAAAAATATTATTTTTTTATGTAATAAATTAATAAATATAGTTATCTAAAATGCAAAAATATTTATTACTAATTTTCTCTTTAATCTTAATTTTTAGTTGTACTAATAGTGTTAATTTTGTAATTAATAAAACAAAATATATTAATATTAGCAGTAATAACTATAATGATTTGTTAATGAAGATTATTTCTAAAAATTTTAATCTGTATAATATAGTAGTTACTACTAGTCACAATAGTAGTATATTAAAATTAGTTATTAATAATACAACTAATAATTTAATTGTACAACCAATAGATAAAAATTATATTAGTATATCATTATGTATTAATATTAAATTAATATTGTCCAATAAAATTATTTGTAAAACTATTAAAATTAATCATATCTTAATGGTTAACCATAGTTTTATTTATTTAGAAAAAATAAGAAATAATTTATTGTTAAAGTATGCATTTTATCAAGAGTTTGCTGAACAATTATTATTGTATATTATAAACTATATTTAATTTAAATTTATAAATTAGTGAAATTAATATATCCAGAACAATTATTTGATTATATAAAATATAATACATATTTCTTTTATATTTTAGTTGGAAATGATTATTTCTTAATAAAAGAAAATAAAGATTATATTAAATATTATTTTTGCAAAAAACAGTTTATTATACATAATAACTTGCAAATAGTAAACAATACTAGTTTTCATAATATAACTAATTTATTCAAAACAAATGACTTATTTAATTATAAACATTGTTTTATTATTACAATAAATAATATTTGTGAAAGTCGTATAAAAAAAGAATTTATATCATTATGTACTAAATTAGTAAGTAATAAATTATGTATTATATTTCATTATGAAGATGATTATAATTGTAGTGATATAAATAGTTATTTTAAATATAATTCAATAAATACATTAATAATTAATTGTAATACTATACCAAAAAATAGATTATTAAATTGGTTAAAATCTTATTCTAATAATAATAATATTGTATTAAATAGATATTGTTTTGAATATTTAGAAAAATTATATAATTCTAATTTAGAATTTATAATTAATTTAATAAAAATATTAAAAACATTTTATCCAGATAATAATAATATTGATATTAATAATATTAATGCTTATTTATATAATTATAATAATAATATTTATGAATTAGATAAAATAATTAATATTTTATTTACAAAAAAGAATACTAATATAATTGATATAATAAAACTATTATTTAATTATCAGGAAGAATCAAATATATTGGTTCGTATAATACAAAATAGATTAATGTTAATTATTAATAATAAATTTAATAATAAACAAAATATTAATAATACTGAATATAGTATATATTTTAATAATGAGAAAATTAAAAATATTATTAATATACTTTATAATATGGAATTAGATATAAAATGTTATAGAAATAAATTTTTTTTTATTAATATTATCAAGTTAGTAATGTTAGTGTACTATAATTAATTTATTAGATAAGTTGTACTAAGTTTTATATTTTATTAGCTGGTATTACTTATTAAGTATATTATATACTTTCATTAGTTATTTAAATGGAATTTTAATGTTATTAAATACTATAATTGTAAGACAATTGGGATTACAACCATATAAAAAAATTTTATTATCAATGCAAACATTAACCGAAAATCGTGATTATAATACTGTGGATGAAATTTGGTTATTACAACATTATCCAGTATTTACATGTGGATATAATTATAACAACTATAAATTAACTATTCATAATATTCCAGTTGTTAAAACTGATCGTGGTGGTAAAATTACATTTCATGGACCAGGACAACAAATTATGTATGTATTAATAGATTTACATCGTAGAAAAATTAGTGTTAGTTATTTAATTAATGTATTAAATTACGTAGTAGTTAATACTCTAAAAAAAATAGGAATAAATTCTTATTATTCTAAAAAAATGCCTGGTGTATATGTGTCAAAAAAAAAATTTGTTCTATTGGATTAAGAATAAGTAAAGGATGTTCATTACATGGTATAGCTATAAATGTGTCGATGAATTTAACACCATTTAATTATATAAGTCCATGTGGATATAGTAAATTACGTATGACACAAGTAAGTGATATTGTGCCTAATATAAATTTATATATTATATCTAAATTTTTAATACAGGAATTTTTGTATATACTTAATATTAGTAACACTAAATATTATGATCATTTATAACATTATTATAATGAATAAGAATTACTTTTTAAATAAACCTAATTGGATAAGAATTAGAATTCCCCAAAAATATAGAAATATAAAGAATACTGAAAATATTATAAGTCATTATCGTGTTAATACAATATGTCAATCAGCTAATTGTCCTAATATTATTAACTGTTTTAGTTATGGTATTGCTACATTTTTAATTTTAGGTGATTTATGTACTCGTAATTGTAGATTTTGTAATGTTAAACACGGTTTACCAGATAAACCAGATAATAATGAACCTAATAGATTAGCTAAAGCTATATATCAAATGAAATTAAAACATGTAGTTCTTACTTCAGTTAATAGAGATGACTTATATGATGGTGGTGCAAGTCATTTTGTTAAATGTATTAATACTATTAAAAGATATAATAATAATATTAGTATAGAAATATTAGTACCAGATTTTCGTAATTGTTTAAAAATAGCATTAAATTTATTTCAAGAATCTTTACCAGATATATTTAGTCATAATATAGAAAGTGTTCCAAGATTATATTCTTTTATTAAACCAGGTTTTAAGTATCTAAATTCTTTAAAGTTATTAAGATTATTTAAAATTAAATATCCTAATATACCAACTAAATCTAGTATTATCGTTGGGTTGGGAGAAACTTTAGAAGAAATAATAAATACTATGTATGATTTATATAATAATGGAGTAAGTTTACTAACTATAGGACAATATTTACAACCAACAAATAAACATTTATCTGTAAAACGTTTTTTTAGTAAAAAAGAATTTTCCTTTCTTAAAAAAGAGGCATTAGTTATTGGATTTAGTTATGTTGCTAGTGGACCATTAATTAGATCATCTTATAGGGCAGATCTACAATCATGTGGAGTATTGATAGATTAAAATTTGAATAAAATATTATTCTAATAAATTATTAATTCTTAATAATATAAGAATGAATAATTATAATTATGCCTGTAATAAACATAGGTATAGATAGTAATTGACCAATACTTACTTTATAAATTAATATATTAATATCAGTTGATTGACGAAAATTTTCTACTAAAATACGAAATGTACTATAACAAACTAAAAATAAACCAGAAATACTACCAACCGGTAATTTAAAATATTTTTTAAAAACTTGAATTACAAAAAATAATAAAATACCTTCAGTCATTAACTCATATAATTGTGATGGATGTCTTGGTAAAGCATGATAAAGATTAAAAAATGATTCTAATTTATGATTATTCATTAATTCAATTAAATCATCATAATATGCGTTTGGAAATATTACTGCTAACGGAGCATAATGATTAATTACTTTCCCCCATAACTCACCATTAATAAAATTTCCTAATCTACCAATTCCTAAACCAAATGGAATAGTAGGAGTAATAATATCAGTTATATAAAAAAATTTTATATTATTTTTATATGAAAAAATTTTTATTACTAAAATTACACCAATTAAACCTCCATGAAATGACATTCCTCCATTCCAAACTTTAAATAAAGTTAATGGATTATCTATTAATAAAGATAGATTATAAAATATCATATAACCTATTCTACCACCAAGCAATAATCCCAAAAAACAATAGTATAATAAATTATCTAAATTATGCTTATTAATTAATAAATTATTACTTTTGTTGACTAACTTATATCTAGTATAAAAAAATGCTAATATATACATTAATCCATACCATCTAATGGATACAAAACCAATACTAAATATAACTGGGTTAATTTTATTAAAAAATAAAATACTATATTTCATGATTATTAAATTTTTTAATTTAGAATATAATAAATTTTATACTAAATTAGTAATTTTAATTTAAAATTAAAAATATTTAAAAATTAAATTTTTTAAAATATTTTTATGATTTAATTATTTTATATTTTTTATATTTACTACAAAAACTATTATTTTTTGTCTTATTATTATGGTTTAATACTTTATTATTGTAAGTAAGATTATTTTTTTTTCTTATTTTTTTGTCTTTATGAAAATAAACTAACTTACTTATATAAGTAAGTGCATTTTTAATAAAATTAAAAAAAAATATTAGTAATTTTATTTTTTTACAAAAATATTTTACTTTTAATAAAAATGTTTTAATTTTTAAAACGTTTGATGTATTAGTTGTATTATGTTTTTCATATTTTATAAAGTTATTAATTTTATTATATCTAATATTAGCTATTTTATTATTAATAGGTTTTAATTCAGTTTTACTTTCTAGATAACGAAAATTTTTTATTGTATATAATTTAGATGAAAAATAATTTATGTTAGGTAATTTTTCTCCTTTACGTAATCTTAATACTATAAAATGGGGAGTTTGCATCTTATCGTCTGGAACTATTATAGTTCGTACTCCACCTTGTCTTTTTTCAATTGCGTTAACTTCTGCTCGTTTTTCATTTAATAAATAAGAAGCAATTGGTACAGGAGCGATTGCTCTTACTTCGTAAGTATTTTCTTTTAAAGCTTCTTCTTCAATTAATCTTAATATTGATAAAGATAGTGACTCGTTATCTCTAATATGTCCTGTACCATTACATCTAGGACAAATATAGTGGCTTAATTCTCTTAATGATGGACTAAGACGTTGTCTAGATAATTCTAGTAATCCAAATTTAGAAATTCGTCCTATTTGAATACGTGCTCGATCAATACGAACAGCTTCTTTTAATGAATTTTCTACTTCTCTTTGATGAGAAATTGTAGACATATCAATAAAATCAATAACGATTAATCCACCTAAATCTCTTAATCGTAACTGACGAGCTATTTCAAGTGTTGCTTCTATATTAGTATTAAAAGCAGTTTCCTCTATATCTAAACCTTTAGTTGATTTAGCTGAATTAATATCAATTGCTGTTAATGCCTCTGCTGTGTCAATTACAATGGATCCCCCAGAAGGTAAAAATACCTTACGTTGAAAAGCAGATTCAATTTGTGATTCAATATGATAGTGGCTAAATAGTGGAATATCACCATTATATAATTTAATTTTATTTATAAAATCTGGTCTACCTAAAGTATTAATATGTTTTTTTGCTATATTTAATGTATCTTTATCATCAATTAGTATTTCTCCTATATCAGGTCTTAAATAATCTCTAAAAGTACGTACTATTACGTTGCTATCTTGATGAATTAAAAAAGGTGCTTGTTTTTTACTAGCAATTTGTTTTATCATCTGCCAATGTTTTAATCTTAACGATAAATCCCATTGTAGCGCTTCTACTGGTTTACCAATACCAGCTGTTCTAATAATAATACTCATACCTAGTGGTATTTCTAATATTGATAATATTTTTTTTAGTGCAATTCTATCATAACCTTCTATTCTTCTAGAAATACCAATTGGACGAGGATTATTTGGCATTAATACTAGATAACTACCAGCTAAATTAATAAAAGTAGTTAATACAGCTCCTTTATTACCTCTTTCTTCTTTATTAATTTGTATAATAATTTCTTGTCCTTCAAACAAAATATCTTTTATATTTTTTTTATTAGCAAGATAATTTTTATTATTTATAAAATATTCTTTAGAAATTTCTTTAAATGGAAGAAATCCATTTCTTTCTGTTCCATAATCGACAAACACAGCTTCTAAACTAGGTTCTATACGAGATATTTTACCTTTATAAATATTAGATTTTTTTTGCTCGTAACTAAAATTTTCAATATTTAAATCATATAATTGTTGTCCATCTACTAATGCTATACGTAATTCTTCTTTTTGTGTTGCATTAATTAACATTCTTTTCATGTAGTATTACTCATATTTAATAATTATATGAATGATATATTAATTATATTAACAATAATTAATTAATATATTGTTATACTTAAATATTAGATTTAGTAATTTTAGAGTATTACAATTGTTGATATTATTATAGTTAATATTATAAATTTTTTATATATAATATATTATTACAATAATATAAAAAGTATTAATTATTATTAAATAAATTTAGTTAAAAATAGAATATTAATTTGTTGGATTATATTATATAATGTTAGTTTAACTATTTATTATTAGTATCTACTATTCATATTACATATTAATATATTTTAATATAGTCATTTATGTAATATTAATGATATATAATACCAATAGTTTTACAATTAAAAGTTATTTATTAATTTAATAATTATTAATTAGTTTTATAAAAATTTATTTTAAATAATATAGGAATTATTTATGGCTGTTCAACAAAGTAGATCAACAAGATCAAAAAGAGGTATGAGAAGATCTCATCATGCATTATCTAGTGTAAATTTATCACTAAATAAGTATTCAAATGAAATACATTTAAGACACCATATTACATCTAGTAAAATTTATAAAAAATATAAATTATTTACTAGTAAATAAATTGATAATAAGCATAATTAATCGTTTTTATTTAGTTTCATTAATTAAAATATAAGTAATTACATTTATGTTTACTAAAATTATTGGTACTGGTAGTTATTTACCTAAAAATATTAGATCTAATAAGGATCTAGAAAAAATGATTAATACTTCTGATGAATGGATTATCACAAGAACTGGTATTAAAACTAGACATATAGCAGATATAAATGATACTGTATCTAGTATGGGTAGTTGTGCAGCAAAACAGGCATTAATTATGGCTGATATTGATTTTAATCAAATTGATATGATTATTACAGCTACTACATCATCTAGTCATGCTTTTCCTAGCTCTGCTTGTCAGATTCAACTTAATTTAAATATAAATAATAGTATATCATTTGATATAGCTGCTGCTTGTACTGGATTTATATACGGATTAAGTATTGCTAATAGTTATATTAAAAGTGGATTAATTAATTACGCATTAGTTATTGGTTCTGACGTTTTAAGTAAAACCGTAGATATTAGTGATAGAGAAGCAATAGTTCTATTTGGTGATGGGGCTGGAGCAGCTGTGTTATGTAAATCTGATACTCCTGGTATTATATCTACTAATCTACATGCAGATAGTACATATGGACATTTGTTATCATTACCATATTATAATTATGATTATAAAATAATACCTACTTTAAAAATGGCTGGTAATGAAGTATTTAAAATTGCAATTAATAAAATGGTAAATTTAGTTAATGAAACATTATATATAAATAAAATTAATCTCAATAATGTTGATTGGTTTATACCTCATCAAGCTAATTTACGTATGATTACAGCTATTTCTAAAAAATTAAATATAGAAATGGATAAAATTATTATTACTGTTAATAAACATGGTAATACTTCTGCTGCGTCTATTCCTCTAGCTTTAGATGAAGCAATAAGAGATGGTAGAATAAAATTAGATGATCTTATATTATTAAAAGCATTTGGTGGTGGATTCACATGGGGGTCAATATTATTAAGATTTTAGCTTATGAACAATATTGCTTTAGTTTTTCCCGGACAAGGAATACAATCTATCGGAATGTTAAATAAATTTAGTAAATTTTTTCCATTAATAAGAAATACTTTTATTGAAGCGTCAACAGTATTGAATTATGATTTATGGTACTTGTTAAATTATGGTCCAATTGAAGAATTGAATAAAACTTATTTAACTCAGCCAATTATATTAACAAGTTGTATATCTATATGGCGAATATGGAACAGTATTTGTAAAATAAAACCAATAGTAGTTGCAGGGCATAGTTTAGGAGAATATACAGCTTTAGTATGTAATGGTTGTTTAGATTTTAGTTTAGCGTTAAGAATAGTATATTTTAGAGGTAAATTAATGCAAAAAATTATATCTAATAATGATGGAATTATGTTAGCTGTTATTGGTTTAAATAAAAATCAAATTAGTTATGCATGTAAACAAGCAGCAGAAACTCAAGTAGTAGTTATATCAAACTATAATTCATATGATCAAATTGTTATTTCTGGACACAAATCAGCAGTATTACGTACTGAATTAATATGTAAAAAGCTTGGTGCTAAATATACAAAGATATTACCTATTAGCATTCCATCTCATTGTATTTTAATGAAACCAGCAGCAAAAATATTTAAAAAATATTTGGAAAAAATTAAATTTAATAATTTTACAATACCTATTATTCATAACACAACTAGTAATATAAATAATTGTAATAAAAAAATATTTGAGTTATTAACTAAACAATTATATTATCCAGTAAATTGGATTAAAATAATTAATTATATTGTAAGAGTAATTAAAATTAATAAAATAATAGAAATTAGTCCTATTAATATACTTACTAAATTTAATATTAATATAACTTGTAATAATGTATTTTGTGTTAGTATAAATAGTGCTAAATCATTAGTAAAGTTGGCGAAAGAAATTAGTATATAAATTAACTATGAATAATAATACTAAAATAGCATTAGTAACAGGAGCTAGTAGAGGTATTGGTTTTGCTATAGCAAGATTATTATCTTTAAATGGTTTTATAGTAATTGGTACATCAACTAATGAATATGGATTAAAAGCTATTAATAATTGTTCAAAATCTAATATAATAGGTAAGATATTAGATTTATCTGATCCTAATAGTATTGATAATTTTTTAAGTAATTTATTTAATGAGTTTAGTAACATAGATGTATTAATAAATAATGCTGGTATTACCAACGATAGTTTATTTGTACGTATGTCAAGTAAATTTTGGCAATCAGTAATTAATGTTAATTTAACATCAATATTTCATATTACTAAAGCTATAGTAAAACGTATGATAACCAATAAATTTGGTAGAATAATTAACATAGGTTCAGTTGTAGGTAGTGTTGGTAATATTGGACAAGTAAATTATGCAACTGCAAAATCAGGTATAATAGGATTTAGTAAATCTTTAGCTAAAGAATTAGCAAGATATAATATTACGGTTAATGTAATATCACCAGGATTTATTATAACAGATATGACAAAAAATTTAAATGATAAACAAAAAAGTCATATTTTATCTAAAATCCCTTTAAATCGTTTTGGTACTCCAGAAGATATTGCACATGTCGTTTTATTTTTATCTTCTAATAATTCATCTTATATTACTGGAGAAACTATTAATGTAAATGGTGGTATGTATATGATATAATGGAATTACAGATTATTAGTTTACATTAAATTTTATAAAATATAGGAGTTAATATTATGAATAATATTGAAGAACGTGTTAAAAGTATTATAGCTGAACAATTAAGTATAAAAAAAGAAGATATAATTAATAGTTCATCGTTTGTTGATGACCTAGGAGCTGATTCATTAGATACTGTAGAACTAGTTATGGCTTTAGAAGAAGAATTTAATATAGAAATTCCTGATGAAGAAGCAGAAAAAATTACTACTGTGCAAGCAGCAATAGATTTTATTCAATCACATACTAATGAGTAAACTATTACTACTCATGAAAAATATTTTTTTGATAAAATACTTTAGTATGTAATTAATAAAGGTAATATTTATTTTACATAATTTATTTTTATAGTTACATCTAATGTATTTTATTAATGGTATTGAATATCGTTATCCTGTACCAAATAGTCGTTATTTAAAATTTGGTGATGGTTTTTTTACAACTATTAAGTTGGTTAATGGTAAGTTATTATTATTAGATTGGCATATTAATAGATTAACTTATACTGCAAAAAAATTATTATTTTATACATTTGATCCTGATATTGCTTATCAGGATATATTAAATTTTAGTAATAATAAAGATAATGGTATTATTAAAATACTTATAAGTAATATTGTAAGTAAGGATTTTATAATTAATATTAATAATCGAAAGTTACTGTATGTTCTTTCTTTTACTAAAATACCAAAATATTATAACACATGGTGTTCAAATGGTATAACTTTAGGTATTAGTCCAATAAAATTATCTCATAATACTCTATTAGCTGGATTAAAACATACTAATAGATTAGAACAGTTATTGATATCTTCATATATAAAAAGTGTTAATGTTGATGAAGTAGTAGTTTTAGATATAAATAAAAATATCATAGAATGTTGTAATGCTAATATATTTTGGCGTAAAGGAAATATAATTTATACACCATTACTTACTTACGCTGGTGTTTCTGGTATTATGAGAAAATTAATAATCTCATTATTACCAAAATTCAATTACATGTTAAAAGAAGTTTCTGTTTCTTTAGAAGAAATAATTACTGCAGAAGAAGTATTTATTACTAATTCTTTAATATTAGTTATATCAGTAAATAATATTATTAATTATTTTTTTTATAAAAAAACGTTATTTAAAATTTTAGTAGAATATTTTACCAGTATTAATTTTATGTAGAAATTAAATTTTTATTATTTATTAATATTTTATTTGTATATTTTGGCTTATATTAAATATAACTTTTTAAATTTAATTATATAAAATATAATTAGTTATTAATATAATATATTAAAAGTCTAAACTTCACCCAAAATTAAAAATATAAATAATTATAATATTACAAATTATTTAAAGTATTATATAAATGTTAATTTACAAACTATAAAATATTTTATTAAAAAATTACCATTAACATAAAAATTAATGATGCTTAGTATATTTATTTTGATTAATTTTTAGATTAAAAAATAAATTATTAAATATATTAATATGAGTATTTATAATGGAAAATTCATAGTAGTAGAAGGATTAGATGGAGCTGGTAAAACTAGTGCTACTAAACAAATATTAAAAATATTACGTTATTATGGTATAGTAAATGTTAATATTGTTCGCGATCCTGGTGGAACACCATTATCCGAAATACTAAGATTACTTATTACTGGTAAGTTTAATTATAATATTGATGAACCTACTAATTATGCAGAATTATTTATGTTATATGCTGCTAGAGTTCAGTTAATCGAAAAATTTATTAAACCTAAATTAAAAAAAAATTATTGGGTTATTAGTGATAGATATTATCTTTCTTCTTATGCATACCAAAGTGGTGGTAGATGTATTAATAATCAAATATTAAAATTTTTAGATAATATAATATTACATGGAGTTTATCCAGATTTAACTATATTTTTAGATGTATTACCTAAAACTGGTTTAAATAGAATAAGAAATAATAATACTAGGTTAGATCGTATAGAAAATGAGTCATTAAATTTTTTTTATCGTGTGTATAATTATTATAAAAAATTAGTTAAATTTAATAAAAATATTATTTGTATTAATGCTAATCAATCTTTATCTATAGTAAACCAAGAAATTAACTATTATATATCAAAATGGCTTATGAAAATAATGTAAGTAATTTTACGTGGTATCCTTGGTTAAATAACCAATATAAGAAAATTATTAACTTTTATAATAAAAATAAACATAATGCGATAATTATATATAATTCGATTAATGATAATAGTAATAATTTACTTTGTTATGCAGTTAGTCGTAGACTAATATGTCAAAATAGTAATTACTATAAATCTTGTAATACATGCAGTAATTGTATATTAATGTCTAATAACAATTATCCATACTATTATAAATTAAACTATTTAACGTTAAATATACAAAAAATTAGAGATATTATTGTTGATATTAACAAACTTAGTTTTAAACAAGTAAAAGTTATACATATTACTAACATTGAAAAATTAACATATCAAACAATTAGTACATTATTAAAAATTATAGAATATCCCCCATCAATGACATATTTTATTTTGTCATGTAATAATATTTCAATTGTACCTATGACAATAAGAAGTAGATGTATTTGTTGGAATATGCAAATTCCTAATGAAAATTATAGTATTAAGTGGCTAAAAACTGTTATTCATAACAAGGAAATTATTCTTCGTACTTCTCTACGTATTTGTAATGGTAGTCCTATTAATGCAATATTATTACTAAAATCTAAATTATGGAATAGTAGATATATATTACTTAATCAAATAAATAATGCCTTATTAAAAGACGATATGTTATTATTATTACCTATTTTAAACTCTAGTAAGAACGAAATAATATATTTGTTAATTACGTTTATTAGTGATATTATTAAGTTAATGAAAAATACTAGCGAATCATTTTTAGTAAATCTTGATTCTATTAATAAAATCAAGAGTTTTTTATATATAAATAACATTTATAAAATATATAAATTATGGAGTAACTTAATTAATTGTTGGTATTATTTAAATTATAAAAATAATATAAATCGTGAATTATTAATATTACATCTTTTAGTTAATTGGTAATTTTAAATTATGTTTTTAGTTGATTCTCATTGTCACATTGATAAATTTCATTACAATGAAATTGTAGATTATAACTTAAAAAATTTAGTACTTAATGCTGAGTTAAATAATGTAAAGCTATTATTAACAGTATGTACTAGATTAAATTATTTTCATGAATTAATTAATATTAATAAAAGTTATAACAATATATTAATTTCTTGTGGTGTACATCCTCTATTTATTGATAGTAATTATAATTATCATAAATTATTAGATTTATCACTAAATAACAATGTCATTGCAATTGGGGAAACAGGATTAGATTTTTTTTATGAAACAGATTTAATAAAAAAAAATATACAAAAAAAAGTATTTATTGATCATATACTAATAGCAGAAAAATTAAATAAACCAATTATTATACATACTAGAAATTCATTTCAAGATATCGTAAATATACTAAATAATTACAATAAATTATCTGGAGTGTTCCATTGTTTTAATGAAGATATTAGATGTGCTAGTTTAGCACTAGATATTGGTTTTTATATATCGTTTTCTGGAATTTTAACATTTAAAAATGCTAAAGTAATTAGAGAAACATTAAAATATGTACCGTTAAATAAATTATTACTAGAGACAGACTCACCATATTTAACTCCTGAACCATATAGGGGTACTTATAATCAACCAGCTTATTTAAAAAATATTATTGAGTGTGTTTCAATAATAAAAAATATCTCATTAAAAAAATTATCTAATATATTATTAAACAATTTTTTACAATTATTTAAAATTAATATATAGAGTATTACAATGAATAAGCATTATGTTTTTATGAATATTATAAATAAAAAAACTAATACTAAAATCTTATATCAGGATAGTTTCGTCACTGCTTTTCATGATATTAATAAGAAAGCTCCAATACATATATTAATTGTAACTAATAAGTTAATTGCTTCATTAAATGATGTTAATGATAGTGATACTATTTTATTAGGTAAATTATTAATTGTTGCTACTAAAATGGCTAAAAAATATCATATAGATAAAAGTGGTTATAGATTAATTATAAATTGTAATTTTCATGGAGGACAAGAAATTAATCATTTACATATACATTTATTAGGTGGTAAACCTTTAGGTAGTATATTATAGTGAGAGTTAAATTATTAATTAATACTATATTGATTACTATAGTACTATCTATACTGAGTAGCTGTTCATTTAATAAGATAAAAAATTTAAATATTAATAAATTAAATAAATTTTATCATAAATCTAATGTTAACTATCTAACTAATAATAAAATTAATAATTGGTATAATTACTTTTCAGTGATATTTAAACGATCATCAAAATTAAATATTATTAAAAATAATGAGTTAATATTAGTCGATAGTATTATTAATAATACTAATAGTTATTTAAACATAGAAAGTGTTACTGAAGAATTAATAAAAGCACTAAGTAATTTTTTAGATAAAAAGCAAATAGTAAGTATTCAACAATTAAAACTAGCTTATAGTAAATTAGGTAGTGAAATTAATTCGATACCGGTATCAATAAATAAATCGATATGGTTAAGTAATTATTTGCATAGCAAATACATAATGTACACCACTATTAGTAACCATAACATTTTTCCTAATATAGAAATACAAATTTTTAATACTAAAACAGGAGAAATAGTATGGTCTAATAACTTTTAGATTAAATTTTCTAACCAATGTATTTCATTTATCCAATTTTTTGGTGGGGTTTCTATAATTATAGGAATTTTATTTAACTCATTATTTAACATAATCCACTTAAACATTTTAGCACCTATCATTCCTTGTCCTAGAGATGCGTGTCGATCGATTCTACTATTACATTGATTTTTTGAATCATTAAGATGGATAGCTTTTAAGTATTTTAATCCAATAATATTATTAAATTTATTAAATACTTCGTAGTAATTATTACTTATATCATAACCAGCTGCAAAAGCATGACAAGTGTCTAAACATACACCAATTCTATTTTTATCATTAACCATATTAATAATATTAGATAAATGTTCAAAATTAAATCCTACACTACTACCCTGTCCAGCAGAATTCTCCATAATTAATATAACATCATTAAATTTATTTAATGCTAAATTAATTGATTCTGCTATTCTGGTTAAACAATTAGCAATATTAATTTTATATAAATGATTACCTAAATGAAAATTAATTAATTTTAATCCTAGTTGTTTGCATTTATATAGTTCATTAAAAAATAAGTATCTTGATCTATTAATACCATTAGTTACTGGATGACCTAAATTAATTAAATAACTACTATGGACTAAAATTTGATCAGATGAATAATTATATTTTTTACAATTATTACGAAAATTAATAATTTCTTTTATATTTAAAAATTTATTCACTGAATTAGTATCCGTTAAAAATAATGAGAACGATTTAATTTTTAATTTATTAGCAATTAAAACTACATTAGATAGTCCATATTTTGTTGTAATATGAAAACCAATTAATTTTTTATTTTTCATGTAATAGTCAAAAATAAATATTATAAAAATTTACGATTTTAAATATAATTAATTATCTAAAATATTTTTAGTCCAACCTTTTTACTTATTAAAGTTTTTACTATAACTAAATTAGTTTTATCTTGAAAAAAATCATATATATTTCTTGCTGTTTTTAAACCAACCCCTTTAATTTTCATTAATATTTTAATATCACTAATAATTAATGAATTAATATTTTTGTAAAATTTTGACAGCAAAATTGATGTGACAATTCCCACTCCATTTATTCCTAATGAATATATAAAATTGGGTAAATTAATATTTTTTTTAGATTGTTTTATTTCATAAATAATTTTTTTCGCTAATTTATAATTTATACCATTAATTTTAATTAAATCAACTTCTTGTAAATAAAATATATCTATTAAATTTGATATAATATTATTACTTATTAATTTAGATATTAGTTTATTTCCTAAACCAGGGATATTAATAGCATCTTTTGATACAAAATGTTTAACTAGTTCAGTAAATTGAGCACTACAACTTAATTTACCAGTACAAATTAACTTTGTTTTATTAAAATTATATTTAGTAGCAGAATTACATACAGGACATTTATTTGGTATCTTTATTCTTATAGTATTTTTATTTCTTTTGTATAATAATACTTTAGTGATTTTAGGTATCACATCACCTATTCTGCTAACAATTACAGTATCATTTATCATTATATCTAATCTTTCTATTTCATTAAAATTATGTAAACTAGCACTAGTTATGGTAGCACCAGCAATATTAATCGCATTTAACTTAGCTACTGGAGTAATAACTCCAGTTCTACCAACTTGATATACAACATTTTTTATAGTAGTAATTTTTTCATATGAAGGAAATTTATATGCTATAGCCCATTTATGAATTTTATTAGTTATACCTAATTTTTTTTGCATTGCAAAAGAATTTATTTTAACTACTATACCATCAGTACTAAAGTTAAGTAGTGACTTTTTTTTATACATATCGTTATAAAATTCTATTATGTCTTTAGTATCAGTAAAACAACTAATATACTTACTAATTGGTATCTTATATAATTTTAAATGTTGTAATAAATTATAATGATAATCAAAAAAAAATTCCTTACTGATAATATCAGCACTATAACAATAAAAACCTAATAATTTTTTATCAGAAACATTTAAATTAGATTTTCTTAATGTCCCAGCTGCATTATTACGTTCATTCAAAAAATTAGATTTACTATTTCTAATTAAAAATACTTCACCTCTAATTTCTAACAATGACGGAATTTTAGTAATGTTATTTTCTATTGATAATGGAATACCACTTATATTAATAATATTATTAGTTACATTTTCTCCAATATAACCATTACCTCTTGTAACTGCATATTTTAATTTACCATTTTTATATAAAATACTTACAGCTACTCCATCAATTTTTGGTTCACAACAATATATAACACGATTAATTTTAAACATATTACGTATTTTATTATCAAAACTTATTAAATCATTATACTTATATATACTATTAAATGATAACATTGGTGAGATATGATTAATACTATTGCGAAAATTTTTAATATTTACGTTTATTCTTTGAGTTGGTGATTCTGGTGTAATTAAATCTGGTCTACAATTTTCTAATAAAATTAGTTCTTTTATAGCTTGATCATATTCATAGTCTGAAACAATTGGTTTATTTTTTACATAGTATAAATAGTTCCAATAATTAATTAATTTACGTATACCACTAATTCTTCTTTTAATTTTACCCATATAAATTTTTTAATGTGATAGTATTTATAATATATAAATTTCTACCTAATTATAAACTAATTTAATTAATTAATATATTTAATTCATTAAAAAATTGATTTTATACTAATTATGAAATAATTGATAATATATAATTAATTATATAAAATTCTATCTAAAATATTTAACTAAATTATAATTATAGGTAATGAATTTTGAAACAACTAAAATTTTTAAAAAAAAGTATTAATTTATCTATAGATACTGGCAATATTAATTATATTAAACATTATATGGTTGATCATGTAACTACAAATCCATCAATAATTTTTAAAATTATTAATTCTTATAGTTATAGGAATCTTTTAGATAATGCAATATTGTACGCAAGAAAAAAAAGTATTTTTTTAACAAGAAGAATAAACTATGCTATAAATAAGTTTTTAATTAATTTAATTAATAAAGTTTTAAATATTATATCTGGTACTATTTCTGTAGAAATAGATGCTAGATTTTCTTTTAATATTGATTTATGTATAAGAAAAGCACAAGAATTAATAAATATGTGTAAGGAATATGGTATTGATAAATCACGTATTTTAATAAAAATAGTTTCTACTTGGGAAGGAATAAAAGCAGCTGAAGAACTTCAAAAAAGTGGTATAAATTGTAATTTAACATTAATATTATCTTTTATTCAGGCTAGAGCTTGTGCTGAAGCTGGAGTATATTTAATATCTCCTTTTATTAGTAGAATTAATGATTGGTATATTAATAATAAGGGTAATAATCATAATATTAATTATGATTACGGCGTACATTTAGTAAAAAAAATAAATAAATTTTATAAGTACTATAATTATAAAACAGCAATAATGGGGGCTAGTATACGTAATATTGATCAAGTTGTTTCATTAATTGAATGTGATTATTTAACAGTTCCTCCAAATATATTATCTAAATTAGAAAATATTAGCTTTATAAAAAATTCTATAATTAATAAATATAGTTGTAACAGTAAAAATAAATTACCATATATATCAGAAAATGAATTTAAAACTAAATGTAGTAAAAATCTAATTATTATGAATAAATTATATGAAGGAATAAATAAATTTATTTCAGATCAAATTAATATAGAATATTTTTTGGCATCTAAGTTGTATTAATTAATATAATAATACAATTTTTGATCTTAATTATTTTAGTTAAATAGATATCAATTGAAATATTTATGATAAGTAGAAAAATTTTAGCAAATGCTATTCGTATATTAAGTATTGATGCTATACAAAATGCTAACTCTGGTCATCCTGGAACTCCTTTAGGTATGGCTGATATAGCTGAAGTACTTTGGAGAGATTATATAAATCATAATCCATTAAATCCATTTTGGTTTAATAGAGATAGATTCGTTTTATCTAACGGTCATAGTTCAATGTTATTATATGCAATATTACATTTAACTGGTTATGATATTTCAATAAATGACTTAAAAAAATTTCGTCAATTATATTCTAATACTCCTGGTCACCCAGAATACGGTATAGGAGTTGAAGTAACTACAGGGCCATTAGGACAAGGATTCGCAAATGCGGTTGGTTTAGCTATCGCTGAAAAATTATTATCAGCAAAATTTAATAAACCAAATTATGACATTATAGATCACTATACATATGTTTTAGTTGGTGATGGATGTATGATGGAAGGAATATCACATGAAGCAGGATCGTTAGCTGGAGTAATGCAATTAGGTAAATTAATTGTATTATATGATAGTAATAATATATCAATAGATGGTGATACTAAAGATTGGTTTGTTGATGATACAGCATTAAGATTTAAATCTTATCGTTGGCATGTTTTAGATAACATAAATGGACATAATAGTAAAGAAATTAGTCAAGCAATAAAACTTGCACAAAATATTACTGATAAACCATCATTAATTATTTGCAAAACTATTATTGCATTTGGATCACCTAATAAAAGTGGTAAGTCTATTTCTCATGGCTCTCCATTAGGAGAAGAGGAAAATGTTAAAGTAAGAAAGTCATTAAACTGGTACGATATGTCTTTATTTAAAATTTCAGAAAAAATTTATAGTTTGTGGAACGCTCGCAATATAGGTAGACAAAAAGAATTAGATTGGAATAATAAATTAATACAGTACACTAGACATTATCCTCATTTGGCTAAAGAATTAAAAAGACGAATAATAAGTAATTTGCCAAAAAATTGGATTGATGTTAATAATCATTTAATTAAAAAATTTTTAAAAAATAATCATAATTCTTCTACAAGACATATATCTCAAAAGATATTAAATTATATTGGTGATTATTTGCCAGAATTAGTTGGTGGATCTGCAGATTTATCAGTTAGTAACTGTGTCTTATGGTCTAAGTCTAAATCTATTAATAGTAATATTTTTGGTAATTACATTAATTATGGAGTACGTGAATTTGGTATGACTGCAATTGCTAATGGTATATCATGTCATGGTGGGTTATTACCATATACTGCTACATTTCTAGTATTTTCTGATTATGCAAAGAATGCTATACGTATGGCAGCTTTAATGAAAATACGTCATATTATGATATATACCCATGATTCCATAGGCGTAGGAGAAGATGGGCCTACACATCAGCCAATAGAACAATTATCAAGTTTACGTATTATACCCAATTTAGTAGTTTGGAGACCATGTAATTATATAGAGACATTATTTTCATGGAAATTTGCTATTGAGTATCAGGGTCCTACTGTTTTAGTTTTATCTAGACAAATAATAAAACAAAAATATAATGTACCAAAAGTTGAATTATCAAATATTATTAAAGGAGGTTATATAATAAGAGATTGTATTAGATTACCTGAATTAATAATTATTGCTACAGGATCAGAAGTTATATTAGCAATTGAAGCTTATTACTTATTAAGTCAGGAAAATTATAATATTCGTGTAGTATCATTACCATCAACTAATATTTTTGATTTACAAAATAATGATTATAAAGATCATGTATTACCTAATTTAGTAACTAAACGTATTGCTATAGAAGCTGGTATTAGTGATTTTTGGTATAAATATGTTGGTATTAATGGAATTGTTATAGGAATTAATGAATTTGGTAAATCAGCTAAGGCAGAAGATTTATTTAATTTATTTAAATTTAATGTCAGTAATATTGTTAATCAAGCAAAGAAACTATTGTAAAAATTTATATTAATGGATAATTTTAATATATTAAATTCAGTATTATTCTTAACAAAAAAATTAATTAAAAGAAAATCTATTAGCCCAATTGATAATGGTTGCCAAAAAATTTTAATAGATAGATTAAATAAATTAGGTTTTGTAATTAAATTACTTCCTAGTAAAAGTACTAGTAATTTTATTGCTTGGCATGGTAATAAAGAACCAACTTTAGCATTTTCTGGTCATACTGATGTAGTTGGTCCTGGAAATATTTATAATTGGTATTTTAATCCTTTTAATCCTACTATATATAATGGAATGTTATATGGTAGAGGTTCCGTAGATATGAAAGGAGCATTATCAGCTATGATAATAGCAACAGAGTATTTTTTAAAATATAATCCACATCATTTAGGTACTTTATTGTTTCTGATTACTTCTGATGAAGAATCAGAAGCTACCAATGGTACTATTAAAATAGTTGATAAATTAATTAGTATAAATAAAAATATAAACTATTGTATTATTGGAGAACCATCTAGTATTTATAAATTAGGTGATAATATAAAAAATGGACGTAGAGGATCATTAACTTGTAATTTAACTATTTACAGTAAACAAAAACATGTTGCTTATTGTAGTATTTTAAATAATCCTGTTTATCAAGTAATAAGTATAATTCATCAAATCTCAAAAATTATAGAAAATTTAAATTTATCAAATTTAATGACACCACCAACTACTTTTCAAGTTATTAATATTACTACTAATAATAGTTATATTAATACAACTCCAAAAAGAGTAATAATACAACTTAACTTTCGTTTTAATTATAAACTTAAAGTATCTATTATTAAGAATAAAATTGAATTGTTGATTAATAAATATAATTTAGATTATGAAATTAATTGGATAGTATCTAGTAATGCTTTTATTAGTCATACTGGTAAATTATTAAATATAGTTAAAGAAGCAATTAATTTTTATCAAGGTATTGTTCCTAGTATTAATAATAATGGTGGTACTTCTGATGGAAGATTTATTAATAAATTAGGAACTCAAATAATTGAATTAGGCTTAATAAATAAAACTATTCATCAGGAAAATGAATGTGTAAGTATAATTGACCTGCAACAACTAGTAAAAATATATTATCGTATTATAGAGAACATATTAACTTAAAAATTATAAACCAGCAACGTTCATATTATTAACTAATAATGATCCACATTTAATATTACCTCTTAATTCAATATCATTACTAATACTACTAATATTACTAAACATATCACTTAGATTACTAGCAATAGTTATTCCACTTATTGGATAAGAAATACAACCATTTTTTATTAAAAATCCGAATGCTCCTTTAGAATAATTACCATTATTAATATTTACTTCATGCCCCATTAATTCTGTTACTAATATACCATTATGCATTAATTTTAATAAATCACTAAAATTAATATTATTATTTGTTACATACCAGTTATAAATTCCTCCAGCATGCCCATTATTGTTAAGATTCAATTTTCTAGATGAATAACTATCTAATAACCAAGTATTTAGCACCCCATTTTTTATAATAAAAATATCATTAGTTTTTACTCCTTCATAATCAAACGGAGTTGATCCAAGTTCATATGGAATATTAGGGCGTTCAATAATATTTAACCAACTAGGAAATATAATTTTTCTAAATTTTTTTATTAAAAAAGTAGATTTTTTATATACATTATATCCATTAATAGCTTTTGCTAAGTAATAAAATAATTCAGTAGCTACTTCTGATAAAAATATTACAGGATATCTTTTAGTTTTTATTATATTAGAATTAAGTCTTTGTATAGCACGATATGCTGCTCTTTCACCTACTATAGTATATGGTTCTAATTTATTAAAATCAGAATTTATAGTATAATAATAATCTCGTTCCATACTATTATTATTTTTTGCAATTACCTGACAATGCATTTGATAACAACTATAAGTATAACTTTGTAACATACCATAACTATTACCAAATGTTCGTGTATTGTAATAGTAATTAAAATATCCATAAGTACTATTGATTAATTTACTATATTTTTTAGCTGATTGTTCAACTAAATTTATTAGATCTATACACTTATTAGATGTTAATTTATATGGATTAAATAAACTTAAATTTGGTATTTTATTGATAGCTAATTGTTTTAAGTCTGCTAGATCATGAGCATCATCTGGAGATAAATGTTTTGTTACAACAATTAAGTTATGTACTATTTTAATTAATTCTTTTAATTTAGTATTACTTGATGAAGTACTACTTTTTTTATTTTTAAAAAAAATATCAATAGTAATATTACTATGATTATGCGATTTAATATATTCTATTTTATTATTATATGTACTAAATGTACTACCAATAGTAGTAATAAAATTAATTGCTGCAGTAGCAGAATAACCACTAACTAGTGTTAGTAATTCGTTAATAATTTTTTTTGCATAATAGATTTTTTCTTTTATTTCTAATAAATCAATCATATTAATTTTATTAACCATATTTAACAATAAATACTTTTAGTAGTTTTTTATATATTAAAAATATTAATTCAATAAAAAATATCTTTACTAATTTATAATTAGTAAATCTTTTGAAATTATTTTTCATATGCAAATTTATCATAATTAAGTATTTTAATAAAAAATATTACTAACTAAATATATATTGGTACTATATTTTTTAATTTAGTTAATTTATTTACATTAAATTTATTTATCACTAACGCACACATATCTAATATATTACAATTATTACTATTTAGTATAGTAAATTTATTACTTATAGATTTTTTTCTAGGATATAAAAACCAAAAATTACCAGTTAATACCCAATTACCTAATAAGTTATTACAAAAAGCTACAATATCTTTAATATCTAATAAAATAATTTTATTCTTTAAATACCAATTATTACTATTTTTACAATACTTAGCAACATATAATTTATTATTATATGCATAGTTAGCAACTAATATCTTTTTAATCTTAGTACAACGCCATGCTCCTTCGGCTAACACAACAAGATTAGATATACTAATTAATGGTATATTATTACTAAATGATAATCCTTGAGCTATACTATTAATTATTCTAATTTTAGTAAAACTACCTGGCCCATTATTAAATGCTAACGCATGTAGTTCTTTTAAAGAAATATTGGAAGTAAAAAAAACATTATTAATTGTTGTTAATAAATAATTAATGTAATCATTGTTATTTATTGTAATACCACATAATATTATATTATATTTATTTATTAAAGCTATCGAATAATCAGTTGTTGAATTATTAATAATTAGTATATTCATAATTAAAATATATTATACTAATTTTAGTTGTATTTTAAATATAAATTTAATACTATTATAATATATGTCATTAAATTTAATAACTTTACCATACAAAGATAATTTTTTATTATCTTTATTACTAAAATTATATGATAAACCATGGACAATGTTATTACATTCTGGAGGAAGTAATAATCAAAATTGTCGTTATGATATTTTTGTAACTGATCCAATAATTAAATTGGTTACATATGGAAAAATAACTAAAATACAATATAAAAGTAATATTTTATTTAGTAATAAAGATCCTTTTTTATTAGTTAATAACTATTTAAATAAATTAAAAATTAAAACTAGTTTTAATAGTGAAATACCATTTCAAGGTGGAGCGGTTGGTATCTTTGGTTATGATTTAATACGTAATATTGAATATATACCCACAATTACTAAAAATGATATATATATTCCAGATATGATAGTTGGTATTTATAATTGGGCTATAATAACTGATCATAAAAGGAAAATTAATATTTTAATTGGTCATAATAATTTAAGTAAAATATTGAGTAATATTAAAATATTAATAAATAATAATATTAAAATTAATACTAATTTTTCAGTAAAATCATGGAAATCTAATATGACTTTATCTGAATATAAAAATAAATTTAATTATATCAAGCAATGTCTATATTCTGGTGAATGTTATCAAGTATGTTTAGCACAACGATTTAGTACTATATATTATGGAAATGAAGTAATTGCTTTTAATAAATTATTAAATCATAATCAGGCTCCTTTTTCAGCTTTTATAAAATTTGATAATTGTTCTATTATTAGTTTATCTCCAGAAAGATTTATAAAAGTAAATAATGGAAATATTACTTCTAGCCCAATTAAAGGTACCATAAAAAAATTAGATAACATTAATGATAATAATTTACAAATTACTAAATTACTAAATTCTACTAAAGATAAAGCCGAAAATATTATGATTGTTGATTTAATACGTAGTGATATTAGCAAATTATCTATACCTGGCAGTGTGTATGTATCATCATTATTAAAATTAGAAACTTATAAATCTGTACATCATATAGTCAGTACTATTAATGCTAAATTAATGAAGCAATATAGTAATCTTGAACTATTAAATTCATGTTTTCCTGGTGGATCAATTACTGGAGCTCCTAAATTAAAAGCTATAAATCTTATAGAACAATTAGAACCTAATAGAAGAAATTTATGGTGTGGTAGTATTGGTTATATTAGTTATTGTGGTAATATGGATACTAATATTAGTATTAGAACCTTAATTATGAATAATAATAAAATTTATTGTTCTGTTGGTTCTGGTATTGTATTAGATAGTGATGTAAAATCTGAATTTGATGAAATGTTAGCAAAAGTCGATTCAATTATCCCTATATTAAGTAAAAATAATTTTTACTAAAAATTATTTAAAAAATTGACTAATTTTTGCTTTTAAAATATCTATTGCTACTCTGTTTTTTCCTCCTTTAGGTACAATAATATCAGCATATTGTTTAGATGGTTCAATAAATTGAAAAAACATTGGTCTAACTGTTTTTTTATATTGATATATTACTGAATCTATTGATCTACCTCGTTCATTAACATCACGTTTAATACGTCTTACTAAACAAATATCTAGTGGGGTATCTATAAAAATAGAAAAATTCATTTCTTTTCTTAATTTTATATTAGTTAAAAGTAATATACCTTCTAAAATTATAACTTTTTTTGGTGATAAGTATCTTGTAATTCGTGTTCTTGTATGCTCTGTATAACTATAAATAGGTACTTTAATTGGTAATCCGGATTTTAATTTATATATATGTTGTAATAATAAATTATGATCCATAGAATTTGGATGATCATAATTTGTTTTTGTTCTTTCAATAATTTTAATATTACTTTGATCTTTATAGTAACTATCTTCTGGTATAATACCTATGTTATGATCTCCAACCTGTTCTCGTAGTTCTTTATATAAAGTACTAGCAATAAGACTTTTTCCAGAAGCAGAAGCACCAGTAATACCAATTATAATACATTGGTTAAATTTATTGATCATAAAATTAAATATAAAATATAAAAATATTTTTCATTATAGTAAATTTAATAATAAAAATGAATTAATATATATTTTATAAAATAATTTATTTTGTTTTTTTAATACATATTAAATATAGTATTTAACTATTGTATAATAAAATATAAATTATTGTTTTTAATTATAATTTAAAAAATTAAGTAGTTAATAATGGATAAAAAAATACTAGTAACATGTGCATTACCATATGCTAACGGACCAATTCATTTAGGTCATATGTATGAACATATACAAGCTGATATATGGGTACGTTATCAAAAATTAATTGGTAATATAGTTTATTTTATTTGTGCTGACGATGCTCATGGAACACCAATTATACTGCATTCAAAAAAATTAGGTCTATCTATAGATAATATGATTCATCAAATATATTTAGAACATACCAATGATTTACATAAATTTAATATTAATTACGATAATTATTATTCGACACATAGTATTGAAAATAAAGAATTATTAATTAGCGTTTACACAAAATTAAAACAGAAAAAATTAATATACAGTGATATAATAGCTCAATTATATGATGTTAAATATAATTTATTCTTACCAGATCGATTTATTATTGGTACTTGTCCTAAATGTTTTTCTTCTAAGCAATATGGTGATTTTTGTGAAATTTGTAGTACTACATATAACGCACTAGAATTAATAAATCCTAAATCTGTATTGTCTAATACAACTCCAGAAATACGTATGTCTAAACATTTATTTTTTAATTTACCAATATTTAATAATATATTATATGAATGGATTAATTCTGGTGTTTTAGATTATTGTATAATAAATAAAGTTAAAGAATGGTTTCATGTTGGATTAAAACCATGGAATATATCTAGAGACGCTCCTTATTTCGGTTTTTTGATACCTAAAGAAGTTAATAAATATTTTTATGTATGGTTAGATGCTTCTATTGCTTATATAAGTACCTTTAAAAATTTTTGTCAAAAAAATAGAAACGTTAATTTTTATGAATTTTGGTGTGAGCATTCTAATACATACTTATATCATTTTATTGGTAAAGATATTGTATATTTTCATAGTTTATTTTGGCCGGCAATTCTTCATAGTATTAATTTTCGTAAACCTAGTAAATTATTTGTACATGGACATGTTAATATTAACGGAGAAAAACTATCCAAATCTAAAAATAATTTCATTACAGCTAATTCATACTTATCTGTATTAGATGCTGATTATTTGCGTTATTACTATGCTAGTAAATTAACATTAGGTATTAATGATATAAATTTTAATTTAGAAGAATTTGTACAAAAAATTAATAATGATATTATTAATAAAATAATTAATTTGGCAGCAAGAAGTGCTAAATTTATAATAGATAAATTTAGTGGATATTTGTCAAAAAAAATATTTGATCAAACACTAAATAATATTTTTATTAATTCATCTAATGACATTCAAATAGCTTTTGAACAATTAAATATTAGTTTAGTAATAAGAAAAGTTGTATATTTAGCTGATTTAGCTAATATTTTTATTCACAACAAAAAACCATGGTTATTAACAAAAAAGGATAATTATCATGATTTACAAGGTATTTGTTCTATGGGTATACACTTATTTGCTATTATTATGGCTTACCTTAAACCTATTCTACCTACTTTAGTAGAGAAAACAGAATTATTCCTTAATACTAAGTTAGTATGGGTGGATCATGTTAATTATTCTAAATTAATTACTAATAGAATTAATTCATTTACGCATTTAGCAAAACGAATAGAACTAACACAAGCTAAATTAATTATGAAATAGATTAAACTTAATCTGTAATAAAATTATAGATGTTTTATGTTAAACATACCTTGTTGTTGGAAGTAACTATTATTAATAATTAAATCAATAAATTTAATATTTGTATTTATTCCATTTATAATTAATTCATCTAAAGCATTTTTCATACGTAAAATAGAAATATTTCTATTTTTACCAAAACATATTAGTTTACCAATCATAGAATCATAATATATAGGAACTTCATATCCACTATAGATATGAGATTCCCAACGAACACCTAATCCTCCAGGAGGATGAAAATAATTAATTCTACCAGCACTAGGTATAAATTTATTAGAATCTTCTGCATTAATTCGACATTCAATAGCATGACCTAAAATATTAATATCATTTTGTTTTATTGATAATGGTTGTCCAAGTGCAATTAATAATTGTTCTTTTACTATATCTATACCAGTAATCATTTCAGTTACTGTATGTTCCACTTGAATTCTAGTATTCATTTCTATAAAATAGAACATATTATCTTTATATAAAAATTCAAATGTACCTACCCCTCTATAATTAATTGCAATACAAACTTCAATGCATTTATCTCTAATACTCTTTAATAAATTATTATCGATATTAAATACCGGAGCTTCTTCTATAATTTTCTGATAACGTCGTTGTATTGAACAATCTCGTTCATATAAAGTAACTACGTTACCATAATTATCAGCTATAATTTGTACTTCAATATGTCTAAAATTATCTAAATATTTTTCGATATAAATTGAGTAACGACTATTAGTAATTTTTTCTTCTGTTTTTATAAAATTCAGTGATGAAATTAAATCTTTATCGTTATGTACAATATACATATTTTGACCACCACCACCATATGCTGATTTAATTATTAAAGGATAACCAATATTATTAGCTATACTAATATTTTTTTTTGTATCATCTAATGATAGATAACCTGATCCTAGAATACATTGTATTCCCATTTTTTTCATAGTTTTTCTAGCAAGGATTTTATTACCCATTAGTCTTATAGTACTAGCTTTTGGTCCAATAAAAATAAATCCAGATTTTTCTACCTGTTCAGCAAAATTAGCATTTTCTGATAAAAAACCATAACCTGGATGAATGGCCGTTGATTTAGTAATTTCTGCTGCAGATATAATTGCTGGAATATTTAAATAACTATTTTTAGGTTCTGGTAAACCTATACATATTGTTTCATCTGCTAGAAATACATGCTTTAAATTTTTATCTATAGTTGAATATATAGCTACTGTTTTAATATCTAACTCTTTACATGCTCTAAGAATACGTAAGGCAATTTCTCCTCTGTTAGCAATAATGATTTTATGTAACATGATTATTTTCAAGAATTATTAATGGTTCATCAAATTCTACTGGTTGTCCATTATTTAGTAAAATATTTTTTATTACACCTGATTTTTCTGATTTAATTTGATTCATTACTTTCATTGCTTCAATAATAAATAAAACATCACCCACATTAATTTTTTGTCCTATTTGAATAAATGGTTTTGCATTTGGATAAGGTGTGTAATAAAAAGTACCTACCATAGGCGATCTTATTATATTATTTTCATTTATATCTTCTGATTTATTATTTATTTGATTATTATTTTTATGTTGTTTTATTAACTTATGATTTATATCAAAATTATTACGGCTTAATTTAATAGTTTCCTGATTTTCTTTAATTTCTAATTCTAGAATACTAGAATTTTCAATTAGTGCTATTAATTTTTTTATTTTATTAATATTCATAACATAATCCAAATTATAAAATTTATTATTTACTTACTAAATATTTTACTGCTTTTTGTAAAGCAAAATAATATCCTTCTGATCCTAAACCTGATATTGTACCTAATGCAATATCAGAAAAATATGAATAATTACGAAAATATTCTCTTGCATATATATTAGAAATATGTATTTCTATAAATGGTATATTAACTGCTATTAATGTATCTCTTAATGCAATACTAGTATGTGTAAAAGCTGCTGGATTAAACAATATGAAATTAACATTATTGTATGACTGTTGAATACAATTAATTATTTTATGTTCCGCATTAGATTGAAAATAATTAAAATTAACTTTTAATTTATTTGCTAATAATTTAAGATTACGTATAATATTATTAATATTAATGTTATTATAATATTTACTTTCTCTTAATGATAGAATATTAATGTTAGGTCCATTAATTAGTAGTATATTAAATTTATTGTGCATATTTTTTAATTATGGTAATTTAAAAAATCTAAATTTATTAATATTTTATTACTTATTATATTAATATTAAAGTAATAGAGTATATATATTTTATCTTAAATTTAAAATGTATATTTAATTTATTTTTATTAAAAAATAAATAAATTTTAATATTTAAATTATTTATTTATTCTTATTATGTTAAAAAAAATAAGAGGTATTTTTTCTAACGATTTATCTATAGATTTAGGAACAGCAAATACCTTAATATATGTTCGGGGACAAGGAATTGTATTAAATGAGCCATCTGTTGTTGCTATTAGACATGATCGTATGGGGTGTCCAAAAAATGTTGCTGCTGTTGGTAGTGCAGCAAAACTAATGTTAGGTCGTACTCCTGGTCATATTTCTGCTATTAGACCAATGAAAGATGGAGTAATTGCTGATTTCTTTATTACCGAAAAAATGTTACAACATTTTATCAAACAAGTTCATAGTAATAGTTTCATGCGTCCTAGTCCTAGAGTTTTAGTTTGTGTACCTGTTGGAGCAACTAGAGTAGAACGTAGAGCTATTAAAGAATCTGCTCAAGGAGCAGGTGCTAGAGAAGTATTTTTAATTGATGAACCAATGGCAGCAGCTATTGGTGCTGGATTACCAGTATCAGAAGCAATTGGTTCTATGGTTGTGGATGTTGGTGGAGGAACTACAGAAGTAGCAGTTATTTCTTTGAATGGGGTAGTATATTCTTCTTCGGTAAGAATTGGTGGTGATCGTTTTGATGAAGCTATTATTAATTATGTTCGTAGAAATTATGGTTCATTAATAGGAGAAGTAACAGCAGAAAGAATTAAAAATAGTATAGGATTAGCTTGTATTAATAACAATGATGAAATTAAAACTATTGAAGTTAGAGGACGTAATTTAGCAGAGGGTATTCCTCGTAGTTTTAGTTTAAATTCTGAAGAAATATTAGGTGCTCTACAAGAAACTCTAACAGGTATTGTTAGTGCTATAATGATTGCACTAGAACAATGTCCTCCAGAATTAGCTTCTGATATTTCAGAAAAAGGGATGATATTAACAGGTGGTGGTGCATTATTAGTTAATTTAGACCAACTAATCATGGATAAAACTAGTATTCCTGTAGTTATTGCTGATGATCCACTTACTTGTGTTGCTAGAGGTGGTGGTAAAGCATTAGAAATGATAGATATGCATGGTGATGATTTATTAAATATTGAATAGGAAAATTTTCTTATTTTATTTTAGTTCCTCCAACTACCATTTGATCTATTTTTATCGTTGGTTGACCTACAGTAACTGGAATAGTTTGTCCATTTTTACTACATAAACCAATTCCGCTATCTATTTTTAGATCATTACCAACCATAGAAATTTTGTTCATAATTTCAATACCTGATCCAATTAATGTCGCATTTTTAATTGGTTTATTTATATATCCATTTTTTATTAAGTAAGCTTCTGAAGTTGAAAATACAAACTTACCAGAAGTAATATCTACTTGCCCTCCACTAAAATTTACAGCATATATACCATAATCAACACTTTTAATAATATCTTGAGTATTAATATTACCTGGTAACATATATGTATTAGTCATTCTAGGTATTGGTAAATGTGCATATGATTCTCTACGAGCATTACCAGTTGGATGTAATCCCATTAATTTAGCATTTAATTTATCTTGCATATATTTTATTAAAAAACCATTTTTAATTAATACATTATATTGACTAGGAGTACCTTCATCATCAATTATTAATGATCCTCTAGAATCTTTTAAGGTACCATCATCAACAATAGTACATAGTTTTGATATAACTAATGTATTCAATTTATTACTAAATACTGAACTACCTTGTCGATTAAAATCACTTTCTAAACCATGTCCTACAGCTTCATGTAGTAGCACTCCTGGCCAACCTGATCCTAACACTACAGGCATTGTACCTGCAGGAGCCGGAATAGCAGATAAATTAACTAATGCAATTTTTAGGGCATTATATATTAAATCATGCATACAAATATTTTTTCCAAGAAAATATTTATAATCTGTTCTTTTACTATTACTATTCGATCCCCATTCAATTTTATTATCTTGTTCTACTTGAATATTTATTGATAAATTTACTAATGGTCTAATATCAGCAGTTAATATTCCATCTGATGTAGCAATTAATATATATTCATATGAACTAGATAATGCTATAATAACCTCTTTTACTCTCCGATCCATATTTCTTGCTGTGTGATTTATATCATGTAATAATGATATTTTATCATCCATATTTAAACTATTTAACGGGTTATTATGAGAATAAATATTATGCTGTATGTTTTGAGGAGTTAATATTTTTACTTTAAAAGTACCGTGTTGATCAGTAATATCACGAGCTAATATAATACTTTTTTGTAATATATTATTGTTAATTTGATTAGCATAAGCAAATCCAGTTTTATTATTACGAATAACTCTAATACCAATTCCATTATCAATACTATAGTTACTATGTTTAATGATATTATTTTCCATTACTAATCGTTCATAGTATGATAATTGTATATATATATCAGAATAATGTATATTATAATTATTAACAGATGCTAATGCAGAAAATAAATCACTATGTGTAATTTTATTTTGTGTTAATAATATGTCAGTAACTTTATCTAATATCATACTAATATAAAATAATTTAAGTGTAAATTAACGTAAAATATCATAATAAAATAATAATTATATTTACATATAAGTCTTGAATAAATTAAATAATAAGTTTGGGCATACACCTAGTATTAATAATAATAAAGAGAGAATTATTGTATATATTAAACAAATTATTTTAGTTATATCATAACTAATAACATTATTATAATTTATTTGTTTATAAGTACTACCAATAATACGTAAATAATATACAAAACTAATTATAGTAGTTACTACCATAGTAATCATTAACCACCAGATATGATAATTACTAATATATAAAAACATATAAAATTTATTAATAAATCCTAAAGTTATTGGGATACCAGATAACGATAATATATTAACTATTAACAAACTTGTCAATAGTGGATATTTATAAAATATTCCATAGTACGATGATAGTGATAACATATTATGTTTCTTATCTCGATAATTAGTAATTATATGTATAATTGTAATAATATTTAAATTAGTGATAATATAATTCACTATATTACTAAATACTATTGGGATAAAATTATTATTATAATATGCAATTACTAATCCAATTGATAAGTAACCAATATGCGATATTGAGGAATAAGCAATTATTTTTCTAAGATTAGTTTGACTTAGTGTCATAAAATTACCTATAGTAATAGACAAAACAGAGATAGCCATAACTATATGTACAAAATCATTGTTACTTAATAAAGTATATAATATTAACTTGAATAATATAACAAATGTAGCTAGTTTAACTGTTATATTAAGTATAACTAGGATTGGAATTGGTACATGTTGATAAATACTGCTAATCCATAAATGACATGGTACTAATGATAATTTAAAACAAATACCAATTAATAGTATAATTAATCCTGATGTATAGATTTGTTCATTACTGATAATATGTCTTGTGATTAGTAATAAACTATGACTACTATTATAAATTAATAATGTACCTAACATAATTAATAATAATGTTACAACAGAAATAATCATATATTTAATTGATATACTAACTATATAATAACTAGTTTTATAGTTTAGTACTCCAATTAAAGATATAGACGTTAATTCCATACATAATAATATAACTGCTAAATGATTAGTATTTATTAATAAGTAAGAACTAATAATTGTAATTAAAATAAATAAATAAACTTCGTCATATTTAATATTAGATAATTTCATCCAATTATTAATTTGCATAATATTAATTATACTAATTATTAATATTAGTATGTTAAATAATTTTGTATGACTGTTAATAACAATTAAATTATTAATATTAATTATATTATGTTTATTAATAATTGTAGTTATTAATGCACAAAATACTCCAACAATAGTAATTATATAGTTAATTACTGTTGTACAGTTTAATATAATTGTACACGTAACTAAAAATATTGATCCACCAATAATAATTAATGGTAGTAATGTAAATAATTCATAATTAATCATAGTATTAAAATACTCATATATCATTTTTTACTTAAACAAAATATTTAAAATTAACTGTGGATATAAACCTAATAATAGTATTATTATTACTAATAGTAATAGTACTAATTGATCCTTTTTAGTAACACTAAAACTAAATTTATTAGCTAATTTACATTCACCATAACATACTAATTGTATTACTTTTAATGCAGGTATAACTAATAGTAGTAAACTGATAATAACAATTATTGTTAGTATCGGATTAATGTTAAAATTAGTTAATAATATTATAAATTCACCAATAAAATTACCAGTACCAGGTAATCCAAATATAGAAACAACTAGTATTATTAATAATGCTGGCACAATACCCATGTTATCCCATAATCCACTAATACTATTAATATTTCTTGTACCTAAATATTTATGAAAATATCCTGTTACAATAATTAACCCGGCAGTAGACACACTATGTGATAGTATAAATATTACGATACCAAAATAAGCAATATTATAAGTGTTATATATTGCTATTAATAATAGCCCCATATGGGATATATTCATATATGATATTATTCTTTTTATATCTGTTTGATTAAATGACATTATGGCACCATAAAGAATATTAAATATACCAATTACAGATATAATTAATATAAATTTATTAGAACTAACCGGAAAAAATGGTATACAAAAACGTATAATACCATATATTGCTATTTTTAGTAAAAATCCATTTAAATCCATAGCTCCATTAGCTGGAGCATATGTTTGTATGTCTACATACCAGTTATGTAAAGGTATAACAGGTATCTTAATAGCGAATGCTATAAATAGTGTCAACATTAATAAATATTCGGTATATTTGTTTAAATTTAGAGATATCAAATCTTGATAATTAAAACTCCATACACCACAATAATTATGATATATACTAGCTAAGGTGACAATAACACTCAATATACATAAACTACTAATTTGAGAATATATAAAAAATTTAGTTGCAGCTTTTAAACACAAAGTCTTATTAACCAATTGATTATAACCAAAATTAGTAGTTAAAAAATATATCGGGATATTAACTATTTCCCAAAAACATAAAAATAAAAACATATTAATTGATAAAAACATACCAATAGTACTACTAATAATAATTAGTATATTAAGATAAAATAGTCCTATATTAGGATAATCATTTATTGATATACATAATATTGATATTAATCCTAATAAGATTGTTAACAATAACATCACAATTGTCAAATTATCTATAGCTAAAATAAAATTAATACCAATAGTTGGTATCCAAGGAATATTGTACATTAATAACCATGATGTGTGATTAGAGTATATTGTATTTTGACATTTTTGGTATATTAAAATAAACAATAATACTTCTACAAGTAAAGTAATAATTGCAATAATGTGAGGTAAAATATTATTAATACGCTCACATTGCCAACACAAAATACCACCAATTATAGGAATAATTATTAACCAGAGTAATAACATAACAAGTGATTTTAAAAATATAACATTATAGGATAATATATATAAATAATATCGTAACTAATCCTATTAATATACTATTAATATACCGATGTAGTACATTAGTCTCAGTATATAATATAATATTACTAATGCATTTTAACATAAAAATAATAAAATTAATTAATTTTACTAATGGATCAAATCTTAATTGATTAGTAACTAAATAATAAAATTTTACAATAGTATTTTTATACAATTGATCTAATCCATGTAATAATAAGTACTTTATAAACAAATAGTAGTAATTATTATTAATAAAGAATATTTGGTAATACCAAATACTAATAGATATAATAAGACTAATAATATTAATTATAATAAAAATTAATTCTAATAATACATGATTAACAGAATTATTATAATCAATAATATTAATTTTATGAGAAACTATTGTTGCTCCAATAGCGGTAGCTAATATAATTAATATAATGATTGGTGTATCACGATAAATATTAAAATTATTTAATATCTTAAATTCAATACTAACTTTATTGTATATAGTTAGTATAACACGAAAAATATACATTGTAGTTATTATAGTACTAAATATCATAATATAAAATAAATAATGATTATTATTGATCAAAATATGATTAATCATGTTACTTTTAGAATAAAAACCAGCTGTAATAATTGGAAATGCTGATAAAGAACTTCCCCCGATTAAAAAACCTATGTATGGCACAATAGGTAATTTATTTATTGAAGATAGTTTAAATATATGTTGTTCATTAAAGACATTAATTAGTACCCCGGCAGAAAGAAATAATAATGATTTACAAAATGCATGTATAATCAAATAATATAAAGATGCGTTCCAAGCGCCAATACTTAATGTTATAAACATATAGCTAATTTGACTAATAGTAGAATATGCTAATATTTTTTTAATGTTATTATGTAATAATGCTGACAAACTAGCTATAATTATTGTTATAATTCCTATGTATTGCATAAATAACAATGCAGTTGGTGTAAGTATAAAAATTTTATGAATACGAATAACTAAATATATTCCAATAGTTACCATAGTAGTAGAATGAATTAAAGCTGATACTGGAGTTGGTCCTACCATTGCATCTTTTAGCCATGAATATAATGGAAATTGTGCTGATTTACCAATAATACCAATAGTTATCATATATGTAATTAGCGATAAAATAATTTTACTATGATAATGATTTAAATGATTATTAATATCATTAAAATTAAAACTACTAAATTCATAATAAATCAAAAATATTGCTATCATTAAAAATATATCGCTAAATCGATTCATAATAAAAGATTTCATAGCAGAATAGTAATTACTATCTATGCGATAATAGAATCCTATTAATAGATAACTACAAAAACTTACTAATTCCCATCCAAAAAACATAAAAAATAAATTATCTGCTAGTATTACTATTAACATACTAGTAATAAATAAATCAATGTAAGCAAAAAATCTTGAGTAACCCTCTTTTTTATTCATATACCATAATGAATATATTTTAATTAATGATCCTATTCCTATAGTTAACCAAGACATTGTTAATGATAATTGATCTAAATATAATGAATATGTTAGTGTTATTTGGGGTAGAAGTAATTTCCACAACGTTTGTTTTATTATTACAGTATTATTACTATAACAAATAGTAACTATTATAATAGTTACTATTAATAATCCAATAATGAAGAAATTGATAAAATTTATTGATAAATAATTATTTTTATTAACGCAACAAAATAATAGATACCCTATAAATGGAAATAATATCAATAAATATAATAAGCTCATATAATATCCTTAATGTATATCATAAATATTAATAATATTATATGTACGATATGCTTTTAATATTAATGATAAATTAATACTAGTATCAACAGCGGCAATACTAATTATTACTAGATACATAATAAAACCATCAATTTGTCCTAAATAATTACCTAATACTATAAATGCTAAAGCTATAGCATTTAACATAATTTCTATACTAATTAACATAAAAATCATATTATAGTGTAATACTAATCCAACAAGTCCTATTATAAATATAATAAATGTAATAATTAATCCGTAAGATAATGAAATCATGTTTTTATTTTCTATTAATACATAATACTAACACTATAGTAGTTAGTAATAATAACGAAATTAATTCAACCAATAATATATAATGCTGAAAAAGAAACATACTAATATCATTAATAGTAAATAATACTTCTTTATATTCTATAAAGTTAACATTATTAATATAAATTAATAATATTAACATAATTAATGGTATTAACATACATAAGATAATTTTTTTATATATTATATAATTACTAAAATGTTCATTAAATAACATAATAATTATAGTAAATAACACAACAATTGCATTAGCATATAAAATAATTTCTAATATTCCAGCTAATTCCATTTTTAGTAAAAATAATATACATGATGTGAAACATAAAGATAATGCAAAATATAATAAAGCATGCATAATATTATTAGTAAATACAGTTAAAATACTAAATATAACTAATAATATAGTAATAATATAAAATAATAATATCATTTAATTCCTTATACTTTACTTAAAATATCTAAGGTAATAAACTTTTAGTATCTACTAGTTTAGTTTTACATTTATAATTACATTTATTAGTTTTTAATAATCCAGATTTATGATGAAAATTATAATTATGATATTTTCCGGTATTAGGAACTAACAAATTATGTTTTTTATATAATAAATTATTACGATTATAACTACCTAACTCAAAATCTTTAGTTAATTGAATAGCTAAAGTAGGACATGCTTCTTCACAAAAACCACAAAATATACATCTTGCCATATTAATTTGAAAAATTTTTGGATACCAACGACCATTATCATCTTCGGTTTTTTGTAAGTAAATACAATTTACTGGACAAACTACGGCACATAAACCACAAGCTACACAACGTTCTGTTCCATCATTATTTTGTGTTAATACTATTTTACCTCTAAATTTATTAGATAAATGAACAGCTTGATCTGGATATAAAATGGTTTCCCTTTTATTTAAAGCTTGTAATCCTACTAAATAAATACTACGTACTATTGTACCTATAGTAATAATTACATTTCTAATTTTTTTTATAATAAACATAAATATAACCTAAATTATTATTTCCTACTTATTAAGTAAATATACAAATGTGGTAACTAATAAATTTATTAAAGATGTTGGCAAACAAACTAACCAACTAAATGTTATAATGTGATCATATTTTGGTCTAAGTAATGATGCTCTAATCAAAATAAATAACATAATACAGAATATTAGTTTTATAATAAACCATAAATAAGCAGATAGTAGTGGTCCATAACCACCACCAAGAAAAATGATTACCATCATAGTTGATGTTGCAATCATACTAATATATTCACCTGTAAAAAACAAACTAAATTTTATACCAGAATATTCAATATGATATCCACTAACTAATTCTTGTTCTGATTCAGGATGATCGAAAGGATGACGATGACAAATAGCTAAACTAGCTATGAAAAAATTAATAAATCCTAAAAATTGAGGTATAATATTCCATAAGTGTTGTTGTGATTCAACTATATTTACTAAATTAAATGACTTAGATTTAACTACTACTCCCATAATAGATAGTCCTAAGAACACCTCATAACTAATTACTTGTGCTACAGCTCGTACAGCTCCTAGTATAGCATATTTATTATTACTAGCCCAACTAGCTAATATTATCGGGTAAACAGATATTCCT
Organism: Candidatus Lightella neohaematopini; assembly: GCA_025728315.1. Lineage (GTDB taxonomy): Bacteria > Pseudomonadota > Gammaproteobacteria > Enterobacterales > Enterobacteriaceae > Lightella > Lightella neohaematopini. The sequence continues at coordinate 191,105 of JAOBJW010000001.1, forward strand.
GAAAGAGCTAGAAATAATAATATACCTATGTCTAATCTAGACAAAAATATATCAGCTGTAATCGGTACAATAATGAATATTGGTAACATATAGATAAATGACATGATTGGAGCAATATTAAATAAATATTTATTACTAAATTTTGGTGTCCAATCTTCTTTAAATAATATTTTAATCATATCAGCTACTACTTGTAATATTCCATACGGACCAACTCTATTAGGTCCGTATCTATGTTGTACTAATGCTAGTATTCGTCTTTCAATAAAACTAATATAAGCAGCAGCTATTACTATAGTTAGTAATAGTATTACTAGTTTTATTAAGTTAATTAAATTAAACATAATATGTAGTTATTCTCTTATATTATTAACAGTTAATCCAGATAAACATGTTGGAATTCCAGGTAATCCTATTGGTAATCCTATATGACCAGAACATAATTTATCACTTAACTTTACAGGTAAAGTAAAATTATTACCCATGCAGGTAAAAGTAACTAATGAATTATTTTTAATACTAAGTACTTTTGCATCTTCGTAACTAATTATGATACATACTGATGAAGTAACTTGTTTAATTACTTTTACTTTTTGTGATGTTTCTTCACTACCAAACATATTCCAATACGGAACAATTAACCATTTACCAGATTCTTTATTATTATTTATGTAATTAAAATAATGCATATCTCCAATTTTTTTATTAAATATTTTAACATTTGTATTAACATAATTGTAATATTCATTACCTAATATACTTACATTAATATCATTATATTTTATTTCGTAATTGTTTATATTTTTTTGTTTATTAAAAAATTCTTCATCAGTAAAAAAACACTTACTTTTTTTAGCACATAAATTATTATTTAAAGCATTATAACCACAATTACGTGGTATATTTGTAAATGATTCCTGTTTTTTTGAATTATTATTATTTGTGTTTATAATATTAATATTACTTAATTTAGATATATGTTTAGTTAATGATTTAGTTACATCATTAATATTTTTCCATTTTATTTGTGTATTTAAATACTTACTATTTATAGTATGTAACCAATACCAACTGTCTAATAGATAATTTTTATTATCTAAATATTTATCATATGGTTTAAAAAATCTTTGAATTCTACCTTCATAGTTGATTACAGTACCACTACTTTCTATACTACTAGTAGTTGGTATAATAATATTAGCTTTTTTCATAATATTATTATATTTATAATCTAATATAATTATTGTATTAATATTATTTAGCGAATTATCTAATCTATTTTTTAATACATATCTATATAAATCATTTTCTAATATAATTAGCCCATCTGCTATTTTATGCTTTAATAAATTTAAAGCTTGTTCTATACTACCTTGATTTTTAATTAAAGATAAGCCCAGACTATTTGCATAATTAGTAATAAAATTAATACCTACATTAATCTTTTTATTTTTTAGTGCAATTGCAATATTTGCAGCTGCTTTAATTACATTTTTGTTAGTGGTAGTACCACTAATGATCAATACTTTATTTGCATGAATTAAACTATAAGCAATATCATGAATTTTTTTTACTAATTTATCATTTGTATTAATAACTTTAGGTGCTGTATTATCTATTATATTAGCTAATGTAAATCCAAAACGTGCTTGATCATCTAATGATGCATAATAACACCAGGTTGCAATGTCGTCTAAATTAGTTACATCAACATTGGTAATAAATAATAAATTTTTTCTTTCCTGAGTATAATTTTTTATTGCATCACTATGCCAATTTTTTATATTTATTTTACTAGTTATATTTGATATATTATTTACTGCTTGTCTAACAGATAAAGCCATTCTAGCTCCAGTTTCTGAAATATTTTCTCCTAATACCAGAATAGCATCATAATTTTCTATCTCTAATAAAGATGGTATATAGATACCACTATTATTTAGTATTTGTAATATTAATGATATTAATTCATATTCATTTTGAGATATACCTAAATAAAAATTATTTGTACCAACTAATTTACTTAAAGCAAAATTATTTTCCATACTTGCTCTTGGAGAGCCTAAACCAATAATTCTTTTAGAATTTTTCATTAGATTGGCAACTATTTTAATAGTATCTTTAATGTTAATTGAAGATATTCTATTTATATTACGATATATTGGGTAACGAATAAAATAAGATTTGTTTAATGAATAACCAAAACGACCTAAATCACATAAAAAAAAACCATTAATATCACTATGATATCGATTTTCTATATAACGTAATGAACCTAAATAAGTACCAATATTAATATTACAACCTATGCTGCATTTTAAACATATACTAGGTGTTAGATTTATATCCCACTTTCTAACATATACTTTAGAATATATTCTATTAGTAAATACTCCAGTTGGACAAACTTCTACTAAATTACCAGAAAATCTATTTTCTAATACTCCATCATTCACACGACCAAAATATATATTATTACCTGATCCATAGACACCAAAATCACTACCTCCAGAATAATTACAATAAAATCTTACACATCGATAACAACCAATACATCTATTCATGTGGTGATTAATAAATGGACCTAAATATTGATTTTTATATATACGCTTACTAAAACGATATCTTCTTATAAAATGTTTGTTTAATATAGTCATATTTTGTAGATGACAGTCTCCAGCTTCTTCACAAATTGGACAATCATGTGGATGATTAGTCATCATTAATTCTGTAATATTTTTTCTAAAATTAATAATATCACGATGATTAGTTGAAATAATCATATTTTTATCTATTGTAGTCATACAGGACATAACTATACTACCTATGTTATCATGTTGATTATTATATTTTTTAACAGCACACTGTCTACATACCCCAATACTACCTAATGCAGGATGCCAACAAAAATATGGAATATTAAATCCTAAAGATAAACAAATATGTAATAAGTTATTATTTTCACTAACTGAATAATAATTTCCATCTATATTTATGATAATCATTTTTATACCATAAGTACATTAAAGTAGTTACTATATCATAACGATAAATATATTTACTATTTTAATCCTGATTTAAATTCAAAGTAAAAATATTTTATTGCACTTTTTAATGGTTCAATTGCCCCTGGTGCATGTGCACAAAAACTTTTACCATACATTAAAGTAGAACATAATTGTTTTAATGTTAAAATATCATATTTAGTACTTTGATGTTGTTTAATTGATTTTAGTAATTTTACAATCCATGGTAACCCTTCACGACATGGAGTACATAAACCACATGATTCTCGTGAAAAAAATTCTTCTATATTACAAATAAAATCTATAATATTAGTAGTATCATCTATAGCAATGGCCATTGCTGTTCCTAATCTACTACCAACATTAGATATATTAGCAAAATCCATAGGTACATCTAAATGTTTATCTAACAACAAAGCTGTACTAATACCACCAGGTAACCAAGCTTTTAATTTTTTATTATCTATTATTCCTTCAGCATAATCTTCTAATAAATTACGAGCAGTAATACCAAAAGGTACTTCCCACAATCCGGGATTATTTACATGACCAGAAAAACCCATTAATTTAGTACCATGATCATGACTATTATTTATAGAAATACTTCTATACCAATTAGATCCATATAATACTATTGCAGGTATATTACATAATGTCTCAACATTATTTACACATGTAGGTTTTCCCCATAATCCGATATCAGTAGGAAATGGTGGCTTATATCTCGGATTTGCTCTACGTCCTTCAAGAGAATTAATTAATGCGGTTTCTTCTCCGCTAATATAACGTCCAGCTCCACTGTGAGTAATTAATTCAAAATCAAAATTACTATCCAAAATATTTTTACCTAACAAGTTATTATGTAATGCTTCATTAATGGCATAGTTTAAATTATTTAATTCATTATGATATTCACAACGTAAAAAAATATACCCCTTATTAATATTTAATGCATAAGCTGATATTAACATTCCCTCTATTAATAAATGAGGTAACTGTTCTAATAATAATCGATCTTTATAAGTACCAGGTTCCATTTCATCAGCATTACAAATTAAGTAACCAGCATTATCTATTGTATTTTTTAAAGTAGCTAACCACTTATAAGATGTAAAAAAACCACTACCTCCACGACCTCGTAATTTGGACTGTTCTACTATATCAATTATTACCTTATTATGCATAGTTAATGCTTTTTTAGCTCCTTGATACCCATATTTTGTCATATATTCAGACAACCATACTGGCTTATTATCACTACGTAATCTCCAAGTTAATGGATGTGTATATTCTGTTTTTTTTATATTAATCATAAATATTTGTTTATTATATTAATAATATTTTTTTTTAGAACTTTATTATAAATATCATAATTAATCATTATAATTGGGCTATGATCACATCTTCCTAAACAACCAGTGGGTAAAAACGTAAATTTATTATTCTTAGTAGTTTGACCTAATTTAATATTTAATATTGATTCAATACTTTTTTTAATACCATCACAACCATTTAAATAACATACAATACTATCACAATAATATATAATATTTTTACCTACCGGTTTACGAAATATTTTACTATAAAATGTTGCTATTGATTCTATTTCACTAATTGATAAATTTAATATTTTTGCAATATAAATAATCTCTTTATTTGATACCCAACCATATTTAGTTTGCGCAATTTTTAGAGCTTCAATTACTAATGATCTTGAATGTTCATATAATTTCTTTTTTTGATTTATAATTTTATATTCTTCTTTTACTAACATATTTATATTTTATATTAATATTGTTTTTATTTTATCTATCAACATCTGACATTACAAAATCTATACTACCAAGATAAGAAATTAAATCTGGAATAAAACTTCCTTTAATTACACTAGGAATTTGTTGTAAGTGAGGAAAACTAGGAGTACGAATTCTAGTTCTATAACTCATAACACCACCATCACTAATTAAGTAATAACTATTTATTCCTTTAGTAGCTTCAACCATTTGTAATGATTCGTTAGCTAATATACTTGGTCCCCAAGAAATATTTATAAAATGGTTTATTAAAGATTCTATATTATTTAAAGTATAACTCTTATTAATAGGAGTAGTTACACTATGATGTATTTTAGATGGTCCGCTAGGCATATTATTTAAACATTGTTTTAAAATATTAATACTCTGAAATATTTCTTCTATTTTTAATATTAATCGATTATAACAATCGCTGATTCCATTGCCGATTGGAACATCAAAATCAAAATTTTCGTAACCAGAATATGGACGACATTTACGTATATCAAAATTAATACCAGTAGCTCTTAAAGCAGAACCAGTTACTCCCCAATTAATAGCATCTTTGCTATTATATGCAGCAACTCCTTTAGTACGATTACGTAATATACTATTATTTATAGAAATTTTTATATAATTATTTAATCTTTTAGGTAACCAATCTATTAATTCTTGTAGTAATTTTTGCCACCCTTTTGGTAAATCACTAGCTAAACCACCAATACGAAACCATGCTGGGTGCATTCTAGCACCAGTAATATGTTCTATAATATTATAAATTTTTTGTCTATCAGTAAAAATTAAAAATATTGGAGTCATGCCACCTAAATCATGAATATAAGTACCTATATACAACAAATGACTATTAATTCTAAATAATTCAGATAACATTACTCTTATTACTTTTATACGTTCAGATACTTTAATTCCAGCTAATTTTTCTATTGCTAGTATATATGGCATTTCATTTATACATCCACCAAGATATTCTATACGATCAGTATATGGTATATAATTATGCCATGTTTTGAATTCACTAATTTTTTCTGCTCCCCGATGATGATATCCAATATCAGGTATGCAATTAATAATTTGTTCTCCTTTTAATTGTAAAATTAAACGAAATACACCATGCACAGATGGATGATTAGGCCCTAAATTAAGAATAGTAGAATTTTTTTGTTGATTATTATTTTTCGTGTTTATTTTCCATATATCAGGATTAAAAGGTATTTCATTATTCATAATAACATTATCATGATAGTCATTATTATTATAATTATATTCTTGTTCAGTCGCTTTAACTAAATAATCCTTACGTAATGGATAACCAATCCAATTTTTAGGCATAATAAGACGAGTTAAATTAGGATGATTTATAAATTTTATACCGAACATTTCCCAGGTTTCACGTTCATACCAATTAGCATTAATAAATATATTACTTATAGTTGGTACATATAAACTATTCTTTGATAATGCTACTTTTAATATAATATCATGATTTCTTTCTATAGAAATTAAATGATAAAATACAGTATAATCTAATTTAGGTATATTTTTAGTATTTTTTCTTAATCTTTCATCTATACCATGTAAATCATATAACATAGAATATGGTTTACTTAATTTTTGTTTCAAAAAAATAATTGTTTTTATTAAAAAGTCACGATTTATCCATATTATTGGATATTTTATTTTAGTTTTTTGTACAATTAAATTATTTAAACATAAATAAGTCTTTAATTGTTCGATTAATAAATAATTTTTGTTATTTTTTGATTCTTTTATCATAATTAATTTATGATACTTTAATACTTTTATAATAATCTAAATATTACTTTTTATGTTATTATGTTTTTTATAATAGTTTACATTATCATTAACAATCCATGATAATGGACGTTTTTTACTTTTTATAGATTTTTGTAATAATAATAATGCTTGAATATATGCTTCTGGACGAGGAGGACAACCAGGTATATAAACATCAACAGGTATAATTTTATCTACTCCTTGAACTACAGAATACACATCATACATACCACCAGAATTAGCACAGGATCCCATAGATATTACCCATTTAGGTTCTAACATTTGTTCATATAATCTTTTTATTATTGGTGCCATTTTAACAAATGGAGTACCAGCTATAACCATTAAGTCAGATTGCCTTGGTGATGAACGAATTACTTCCGATCCAAATCTAGCAATATCATGAACAGCAGTAAAAGTAGTAGTCATTTCTACATAACAACATGATAGTCCGAAATTGTATGGCCATAAAGAATTACTTAACCCCCAATTAACTAATTTAGTTAAACTACTTTTTAATTTACCAAAAAAGATACTTTTTTTAAATATTAAGTTAGTTATACTAAATTTTTTATTTTTGCAATTATATTTAGTTTGTGAAAAATTGTCCATGATTTAAATTAAAATAACCACTATCTACTTATTAAATTTAAAAATATTATTACGTGTAATATAAAATAATCCTACTAATATAGTAGCTACAAACTCTATCATACAAAAGAAAATATTCCAACCTAAATTAATAGCATTGATAGACCAAGTATATAAATAAATACATTCGGTATCAAATAAAATAAATATTATAGATGTCAAATAAAATTTATTATCTATACAAGATTTAGATAAACCTATGGGATTGATACCACTCTCAAATGGTGTATTTTTATTATCTGTACTTAAGGATTGTGAATAATTATTTAATATAAATTTTAATGACATCATTACACAACATAATATTAAAGAAACGATAATTAATATAATGAGTAAACAAATAAAATTAGTATTAGTAGAAATATGTAACATAATAATTTTATCCAATAAAAACTTTTTATAAAAAAATAATCATTTTATACTATGATAATTTATACTATTTCCAACGTAAAAATGAGTCATAAGACAATTTTATATCAAAAAAATCTAATATACGATTAATAAAATAATTAATTATATCATTAACACTTTTAGGATAACAATAAAAAGCTGTTGTTAATGGATAAATAACTGCACCTAATTTTGATACATGTAATAATAATTTCAAATGACCAGTATGTAATGGTGTTTCTCTTATAGCTAATAATAAGTTTTTTTTCTTTTAATGTAATATTAGTTGTTCTAATTATAAGATTATCATTATAACTATTAGTAATTCTAGATAATGTCTTAATAGAACATAATAAAATAATTATACCATAAATATTAAATGAACTAGAACTAATACTAGTAGTAATATTATTATTATCATATATTATATCTGATAATTTTTCTATTTTTTATTGGTAGATTTGTTTCTAGTTCTATAGTTTTTAGCTGCATTACTTATAATTAAGTGTGTTTGTATATTTGATATTTCTTTTAAGATTTGTAGTAATCTTATTTCGTAAATTACTCTACCAGATCTACTAATATTGATAATTAGTTTTTAGTATATTTATAACATTAATTAATAAATCTTAATTAATAATTGATTATTACATAGTCATATATAACTATAATAATATTAATAATTATTTTTACTAAAAAATTACTTTGATGACACTAAAATATTATCATAGAATACTGTCTTATTATTAATTATTTTAAAAATATTACTAACAGTTATAAATGATCCTAATACTACAGCTACATCATTATAATTAATGCTATTTATCATATAATACCAAGCATCTTTAATATTACTAAATGATAAGCTATTCATATTAGTATATTTAATTAAATCAATATAACTAGCTGACCTATAATGATCAATATTAGTACAATACCATTTGTCAACTAACGGATTAAGTATATTAATTATTTTTGCAAAATCTTTATCACGAAATATGCCTATTAGTACATGTATTTTCCCTGATATTGGTAACTTTTTTAATAAATTAACTAAATATTTAACAGCATGAAGATTATGTGCTACATCTAAAATAATATATGGATTTACATTAATTATATTAAATCGACCTGGTAACCATGCATTAATTAAACCATAACAAATATTTTCTCTTGTTATAACAAATGGTAATTTATTTATAACAGCTATAGCTATAGCTGCATTTTTTATTGGAATGCTTGTAGGTATTGGCAAATTATTTAATTTTATATTATGATCTTGCCAACACCAATAATTATTATTATATATTAACCACCAATCATATTTATAATTATATAGTATAGTTCCAATAGCATCTGCTGTTTCGTAAATACTAACTGGTATGTTACTATCACCTATAACTGCTACTATATTAGAACGAAATATACCAGATTTTTCTTTAGCAATATCATTTCTAGTTAATCCTAGAAATTTAGTGTGATCTAAGTCTATATTTGTAATTATAGCTAAATTAGCATTTACAATATTAGTTGCATCTAATCTACCACCTAACCCAACTTCTAGTATTATAACATCTAATTTAAATTGACTGAATATGTATAATGCTGATAGAGTAGTAAATTCAAAATAACTTAATAAAGTTAATTTTCTAACATAATTTATAATATTAAATGATTTAATATGTATTAAATTATTTACTTCTTTTCCATTAATTCTAATTCTTTCTTTATAGTGTATTAAATGTGGCGAATTATATACACCAACACGCATTCCTCTATGAAGTAATATTAGTTCTATAAGACGACAAGTTGTACCTTTTCCATTAGTACCACTAATAGTAATAATAAATGGTGATAAAGGTAATATATTTAATTTATTAGCTACAAAAGATATTCTATCTAATGTTAGATCAATTTCTTTATAATGTATATTACTAATATAACGTAACCAATGATTAATCATATAATTTATTAGCTAATTAGGTAATATTCTATGAGTTAATTTTGCTAGTATTTTAGCTATACGTATTCGTATATCTAACCTATGTATTATCAAATCTATTGCTCCTTTTTCTAATAAGAACTCACTTTTTTGAAAATTATCTGGTAATTTTTTACGTATGGTTTTTTCTATAATACTTGATCCAGTAAAACCAATTAATGCCTTTGGTTCAGCAATATTAATATCACCTAGCATTGCTAGACTTGCAGATACACCACCCATAGTGGGATTAGTTAATATTGTAATATAAGGTAAGCATCTTTTTTTTAAATGATATATTGCTGCACTAACTTTAGCCATTTGCATAAGAGCTAATATATCTTCTTGTATTCTAGCTCCACCACTTGCACTAAAACATATTAACGGGCAATTATCTTTTAATGCCTGATTAACAGCCATTATAAATTTTTCACCTACTGCAACTGACATAGAACCACCAATAAATTTAAATTCAAACGATATAGCTACTACTGGCATATTATATAATGTGCCTTTTATAACTATTAGTGCATTATTTTCCTTAGTTAATTTTTTTGCCATTAATAATCGATCATGATATTTTATTCTATCTCTAAAATTAAATATATCTTTATCTATAATATTAACACCTAATTCTAATTTTTTCTTACTATCTAAAAATGTATTTAGTCTTAGTCTAGCTGGTATATACATATGATAATCACATTTGGGACATACATTTAAGTTTTTTGTTAATTCTTTTTTGTATAGAATTTGATTACAATAATCACATTTTGTCCATATATTATTTGGTACATTTGATTTATTAATTGTTGTAACGTTCTTTTTTATAATTTTATTAATCCAATTCATATAAGTTATAAATTATAGTAAGACTTTATATTAGTTTTCATTAAAAAAAATATTTAACGTTAAAATGTCTTGGAATTAAAAATTTATGTGGGTAGTATACTAATACTAGATATAAACCATTTGCTGAAGCAGTTTTAATTAAATTTATCTTTTTATTTACATTAATAATATTTTTTATCCAGTCTATTGATTTTTTTCCGGAACCAATATCTAGTAATACTCCTACAATATTTCTTACCATATGGTATAAAAACGAATTTGCTTTAATATCAATTATTAAGTAATCACCATATCTATTAATAGATAGATTATATATTTTTCTCCAAGATGATATAGATTGACAACCTGACTGTTTAATTGAAATAAAATTATGTTCTCCTATTAAATAACTTGCTGCTCTTTTCATACTAGACTCATCTAATAAATAATATACATGATTAACTCTGTTATAATATAAAGATGAACGTATTTTATTATTGTATATAATATATTGATATCTTCTAGCATAAGCACTATATCTAGCATGAAACGAATCTGGTACTTTTTTAATCCACTTAATAGAAATATTATTAGGTAAATTAGAATTTATTCCCATTATCCAAGCTTTGTTAGGTAAATTAGTATTTGTCTCAAAATGAATTACTTGTCCAATAGCATGTACTCCAGCATCTGTTCTACCAGCACAAATAATATTAACTTTCTCGCTAGTTATATGAAATATTGCTTTTTCTATTTCCTCTTGTATACTAGGTAAATTTTTTTGTTTTTGCCAACCATAATAGTTAGTACCAACATATTCAACACCAAGTGCTAGTTTCATACCTAATTTAGAACTATTAATTTAAATATAAATTATATTAATTATATTTCTATTTGATAGTAAAACCAATATTAAAAAGTTTTTTAAGTATAGCAATATTATTAGAAGTAATATTAATTGTCGACCATTCATCACGATATTTATAATTTTTTCTCAATAAATTAAAATTACCGAAATTTTTTACTGTATTTCTTAATTTTATATCATCATTTTTTATATTATATAATGTATTAATTAATAATCTCAAAATATCATCATTTAGTGAAGTACAATTTACATTATATTTTATTACATTAGCTGGTAATAATTTGTACCAACTATTATCTAGATTTAAATTGAAGAAATTAATACAATCACTAAATACTTTAATTATTCCTTTTATTTTACTATTTAATGTATAGCCAGCAATATGAGGAGTACCAATAATAACTTTATCTAGTAGTTGAATTGATATATTTGGTTCATTTTCCCAAACATCTAAAATTATATGTATTAATTTACCATTATTAATTGCCTTTAATAAAAATTCATTATCTATTATTGATCCTCTAGCAGTATTAATAATAATACTGTTAGTTGGTATAATATCTATAATATCTTTATTAATTAAATGCCAAGTAGGATATTTACCATACTTATTTAATGGGGTATGTAATGTAATTATATTAGATTTAGTAATTAATTTTTCTAACGATACTAAGTTATAATTAGTTTTTTCTTCTAAAAATGGATCACATAACATTGTTTTTACGCCATACGTATTTAATTTATGATATAGACAACTACCAATATTACCTACGCCAATTATACCAATTACTTTATCATTTAAAAAAAAATTATTTATTTTTGCGACATATAGTATTGCAGCAAAAACATATTCAGCTACTGCATTAGCATTACAACCATTAGCAACGGATAATTTAATTTTCATATTTTTTAAAATTGAAAAATTAATATGATCAGTTCCTGAAGTTACTGATCCTATAAATTTTAATTTACTATTTTTTAATAATTTTTGATTAACTTGCGTAACAGATCTAATAATCAAAATATCTACGTTACGTAATATTTTTGATGATATTTTCGTACTACTTATTAAATTTACTTGACCAATTAGATTAAATAATAATTTACCGTATGGTATTTCTTCATCTATTACAATTTTCATAACTATATCTTTTGCATTATTAATGAAGCATTAGTGCCACCAAATCCAAAACTATTACTCATAACTGTTTTTAATAAACAATTAGTTGTTTCTGTTATTAAATTCATATTTTTTACTTTTGGATCTAATATTTCTATATTAATACTAGGAGCAATAAAATTATTTTCTAACATTAATAATGTAAATATTACTTCATGTACTCCGGCTGCTCCCAATGAATGACCTGTCATAGATTTAGTTGATGAGAAAGCTGGATGTTTATTACCAAATGTTTTTTTTATAGCTTCTAGTTCTTTTATATCACCTAATATTGTTGATGTACCATGAACATTAATATAATCTATTGGAGTATTAATATTTTTTAATGCCATTTTCATACAACGTACAGCACCATCTCCAGATGGTATAACCATGTTAATCCCATCAGATGTAGCTCCATAACCAATGATTTCAGCATATATATGAGCATTACGTGCTATAGCATGTTCTAATTCTTCTACTACTATAATACCGCCTCCTCCAGCTATTACAAAACCATCCCTATTAATATCATACACTCTAGATGCTTTTTCTGGTACCGCATTATATTTAGTAGATAAAGCTCCCATGGCATCGAATTCACAAGCCATTTCCCAACATAATTCTTCTCCACCACCAGCAAAAATTATATCTTGTTTACCGTATTTAATAATTTCCATAGCATGACCAATACAATGTGCTGAAGTAGCACAAGCTGAACTAATAGAGTAACTTATACCTCTTATTCCAAAAAACGTTGATAAACAGGCAGATATACCTGAAGACATAGCTTTTGTTACTAAATATGGACTAACTCCACGTAGTCCTTTAGATTTCATATTAATAGAACCTATAACTTGATTTCTAGGAGATCCTCCTCCAGAACCAACAATTAATCCAGTTCGATTATTAGATATCATATTTTTTGTTAAATTAGCATCTATAATAGCTTGTTCCATGGATAAATAAGCATAAATAGAAGCATCACTCATGAAACGAGATATTTTTCTATTAATAATATCTTTAGTGTTTAATTTAATATTTCCCCAAATATGACTACGCATGCCAGAATCTTTTAATTCTTGAGAAAAAGTTATTCCTGACCTACCATTTTTTAATGATTTTATTACCTCTATTTTATTATTACCAATACTTGATATAATACCTAATCCGGTAATAACCGAACGTTTCATTAATTACTCCTATATTGTAATAATTAATAAGTTAATTTTAATATATAAGTAATCTACTATATTAAACAATAGTTTTATACAACTAGTAATTAAAATACTATAATTTAATATAACAATAATTTTTATATTATTTATTTATATATTGTATTTGTTGACGTAATACATGATCCATTAATACAATTGCTAGCATAGCTTCAGCTACTGGAATTGCTCTAATACCGATACACGGGTCATGTCTTCCATTATTAGATAAATTAACACTAATATTACTATAATTTATAGTTTTTATTGGTATCTTTATACTAGAAGTTGGTTTAATTACTAAATTAATAATAATAGGTTGTCCATTACTAATTCCTCCTAAAATACCTCCTGAATGATTACTAGCAAAACCATTAGGTTTTATTTCATCTCTACTATTACTACCTAACATATTAGCAAATTTAAAACCGTCACCAATTTCTATTCCTTTAACTGCCCCAATACTCATTAATGCATGAGCAATATCTGCGCTTAATTTATCGAATACTGGCTCTCCTAATCCAATCGGTATATTTTTTGCTATAATTTTAATTTTTGCACCTACTGAATTTCCTGATTTTTTTAATGTATTTAAAAATTTGTTAAGTCTATAAATTTTATTTTTATTTAAGCAATAAAATTTATTATTTTTTATATGTAAAATATTTGGTGCTTTAAATTTTATATTACCAATTTGTGTTAAATATCCATTAATTATAATATTATGGTAATTTAATAAAAATTTTTTAGCTATAGCTCCAGCAGCAACTCTAACAACTGTTTCTCTAGCTGAAGCTCTACCACCACCTCTATAATCATAATATTTATATTTTTTATGATAGGTAAAATCAGCATGTCCTGGTCTGTAAATATTTTTTATATATTTATATTCATGAGAATTATATCCATTATTCATTACTAATAATCCTATACTAGCTCCAGTAGTTTTTCCTTTGAAAACTCCAGATAAAATTTTAATATGATCTAATTCTTTTCTTGGAGTAACAAAATTAGATGTTCCTGGTCTTCTACGATTTATATCATATTGTAAATCTTTTTCACATAAATCAATTCCAGAAGGCACTCCGTCAACTACAGCTCCTACACAAATACCATGTGATTCACCAAAAGTAGTTACACGAAACAATTGACCAATACTATTTCCAGCCATATATCAAATTATTTTGTTTTTTATTCAATTTAAATAGTTTTAAAATAGTCTTTATAAAATAATAATTGTTTTTTTGTTAAATAAAAAATATTACTATCGTATATTTTAATCCAATTAAATAATATCTTTGGATATTGTTTAATTAATTTATATTTGTTTGTTCCTATTTCACAAAATAATAATCCATTTTTACGTAAATACTTACTTGAGTAAGATATAATTTTTTTTATTATACATAAACTACTATTACCAGATAATAAACTAACTACTGGTTCATAATAAAATTCTTTTGGTAAATAATTAATTTCTTTTCTACTTATATAGGGTGGATTTGCTATAATTAAATCATATTGACTATTAGGTGATAATACTTGAAATAAATCTGAACAAATTGGTGTAATTTTTTTATCTAAATTATAATTATGTATATTTATTTCAGCTACATCTAGAGCATCATAAGATATATCTATTGCATCAACTAAAATATTTTTGTATATATTAGTCATTAGTATAGCAAGACAACCACTTCCAGTACACATATCTAATATATACTTAGGCTTAAATTTTAATATATTAGAAAATTTATTAATAATCAATTTTCCTATTGGTGATCTTGGAATAATTACATTACGATTGATAAATAATTCTAATCCATAATACCAGGCTATGTTAGTTAAATATGGAACTGGTATACGTTTATTAATACGAAAATTAACTAAATTAAATATATAATCTTTTTCTTTTGAAGTTAACTTAGCATGATATACTTCTTTTGGTGTATCTATGGGTAGATTTAAGCTACTAAATACTAAATAAAAAGCTTCATCCCAAGAATTATTGGTTCCATGACCGTAATAAACATTTGAATTATTCAATTTACTAGAAATCCATCTTATCATATCCAATATAGAATATAATTCTTTTGTTTCTATTTTTAATAACATGTGTAAATAAAAATTTATTAATAACTATGTTAGTAATTAATACTAATTAATATATAATATAATTAATTATGTAACGGAGCAATTATATATATAGTTATTGATTATGTAAATATTAAGCTAGATAGCATAATCTAAAAATTATTATGTTTATTTAAGAATATAATAATTTTAAAAAAATTAATTATACTTAACATTTTATTAATACTTAATTAAGTAATTATAGTGTAGAATATATTTATTTTTACAAAATATATTAATATTGGTTTTTTATTATATTAATTTAGTAAGTTTTATTTTTGATATTTATGAAATTTTATAATAATTAATATAATAATTATCTTAATTAATATATTATATTAGTAATAATCATTATTTTTATATTATTTTAAGTAAAAATATTTTAGTAGCGAGATGTTTATGTTTTTTAATTTTTTACATTTTTTGTTAACTATTATTATAATAATATTTTTAACTACAGTATTAAACAAAAAACGTAGAGAAATTAGAGTAAGATTTATATTACAATTATTATTAATAGAAATTTTATTAGCATATATATTATTACATTCATCAGTTGGATTAATATTAATAAGTTTATTGTCAAATATTTTTAATAAATTATTAACTTTTGCTTTTTCAGGTACTGAATTTGTATTCGGTGGTATGTATAAATATAAATTAGCATTTTTTTTCATCACTGCTTTATGTCCAATTATATTTGTTTCTATGCTAATTGGTATTTTACAATATATTCGTGTATTGCCTATAATAATAATCACTATTGGCACAATATTATCAAAGATTAGTGGTATGGGTAAATTAGAATCATTTAATGCTATTAGTTCTTTGATGTTAGGACAATCAGAAAATTTTATTGCTTATAAAAATATTTTATATAAAATACCAAAGAATCGTATGCATAATATGGCTATTACAGCTATGTCAACAGTATCCATGTCTATTATTGGTTCTTATATAAGAATACTTTCTCCAAGATATGTAATTACTGCAATTATTTTAAATATATTCAGTACTTTTATTATTTTATTATTATTAAACCCATATAATATAAATTATGAAGATGATATTAATATTAAAAATTTGCATGAAAATAAAGGTTTTTTTGAAATGTTAAGTGATTATATTATAACTGGTTCTAAGGTAGCTATTATAATAGCAGCTATGTTAATAGGTTTTATATCATTAATATCTATGATAAATTATTTATGTAACTTAATAATAGGTATTAACTTTCAAGAGTTATTAGGTTATATTTTTTCACCATTTGCTTGGATTATAGGTATTCCGGAAAAGGATGTATTAAATGCTGGTAGCATTATGGCAACTAAATTAGTATCAAATGAATTTGTTGCTATGATAGATTTAAAAAGAATGTCTAATAATCTGTCATCTAGATCTATAGGAATTTTATCAGTATTTTTAGTATCATTTGCTAATTTTTCTTCTATTGGTGTAATATCTGGATCTATTAAAAGTTTAGATAAAAATCAGGGAGATACAATTGCTAAATATGGTTTTAATCTTGTATATAGTTCTACTTTAGTTAGTGTATTATCTGCTGCTATTTCTGGAATAATAATTAAATAAACTAAAATTTACTTTTTAATTAATTCAATAAAATTTTTTATTCTATTAATAATATTAAGTTTTCCGATAATATAAATTATTTGACTTAATGGTGGTGAAGCATAATTATTAGTAACTGAAAAACGTAGTAGTTGATAAAAAATATTTTTATTTTCTTTGTTTAATAATACCTGATCTAAAATATTTTGTATTTTATACACACTCCAACTATCAGACCTCTTTAAATTTAACAAAAAATTTTCAAACGCATTTATAAAAATTAATTTATCTTTAATATTAAAATTATTTAAATAATTTAAATTTAAATTAACTTTATTACTATACAAATACTGATAATTATCAATAATTTCTTTCATTGTACTACATCTTGATATAGTTAATTTCAATAAATCTTTTATTTTTGTATTTTTGTCGAAACTTAAATTTAAAAATTTAGTGTAGTTTATAAAATTATTAACTATATAATTAATTGATAAGTTATTCATATAGTATTTATTATACCATAGTAACTTATTTATATCAAATTTAATAGGAGCCTTATTAATTTTATTTAAATTAAATAAATTTATTACTTCTTTTAAATTAAAAATTTCTTTATTACCATATGACCAACCTAATTTTATTATATAATTAAGTAAAGCTTCTTTTAAAATACCATTATTATAATAATACATAATATTATTAGATTTATTACGCTTAGATAATTTTTTACCATTATTATCTAACAATATAGATAAGTGAGCATAATTTGGTAAATTCATATCCAGCGACTTTAATATATTTATTTGACGAGGAGTATTATTAATATGTTCTGCTCCTCTTATAACATGAGTGATTCCCATATCGTAATCATCAATTACTGAACAAAAATTATACGTTGGTATATTATTTGTACGTAATATTATTAAGTCATCTATTTCATTATTATTAAATGATATTTCTCCTCTTATTAAATCCTTAAAAATAACACAACCATTATCAGGATTACGAAATCTTATTACATAATTAATACTACTATTATTAATATACCTTATATTTCTACAATGCCCATCATATTTAGGTTTAATTTTATTAATTAATTGTGATTGTCTTAATACTTTTAATCTATTTTCTGTACAAAAACATTTATAAGCAATATTATTTTTTAACATATAATCAATAATAGAATAATACCTACTTAGCCTATTAGTTTGATAATAAGGACCATAATCCCAATTTATACCTAACCAAGTCATACTATCTAATATATGTTGTTTATAATGTTGTTTATTTGATCTAACTACATCAGTATCTTCTATACGTAGAATAAATTTACCATTCTTACTGCGAGCAAATAACCATGAATATAAAGCAGTACGAACACTTCCAATATGTAAGTATCCAGTTGGGCTAGGAGAAAATCTTGTTATAATATTCATTAATATTAATTGTTATATTTAATGTTAATATACAATATAATACATTATAATGAATGATAATTCAATTAATAATTTATCTATTATTAATTATTGACTAAAATAATAGTTAAATATATTATTAATTAACATTAAAGGTGATTAGCTCAGTTGGTAGAGCACCTCTCTTACAAGGAGGAGGTCGACGGTTCGATTCCGCCATCACCTATTTTATTTTACAAATTTTAGTATTGTTATGAAAAAGAAAAAGGTTATTATAGGATTATCCGGTGGTGTTGATTCTTCTGTTTCTGCTTGGTTATTACAACAAAAAGGATATTATGTAGAAGGTTTATTTATGAAAAATTGGGAAGATAATGATACCATATATCAATGTTCTTCCGCTCAAGACTTATATGATACAGAGTTAGTTTGTGAAAAATTAAATATTAAATTAAATATTGCTAATTTTTCCTGTGAATATTGGGAAAATGTATTCAGATTATGTTTAGTTTATTATAAGTTAGGTTATACACCAAATCCTGATATACTATGTAATAAAGAAATAAAATTTAAGGTATTTCTTAATTTTGCTTTAAAAAAGCTAAAAGCTGATTATATTGCAACTGGTCATTATGTTCGTTCAGTTATTACTAATAATAATTATTCTTTATTAAGAGGTATTGATAAAAATAAAGATCAAAGTTATTTTTTATATACTATAAACAGCGATATATTAGAGAAAGTTTTATTTCCTGTTGGAAATTTAACAAAGTTTCAAGTAAGAAGTATTGCTAATAGAATTAATTTATCTAATGCAAATAAAAAAGACTCTACTGGTATATGTTTTATAGGTAAAAAAAAATTTAGTAGTTTTATTAGTAGATATTTAAAATCTAAACCAGGAAAAATTAAATCTGTTAATGGCAATGTTTTAGGTAATCATGATGGATTAATATATTATACTATTGGTCAACGTAAAGGTATAGGTATAGGTGGTATTTCTGGTATGCTTAATAAGCCATGGTATGTTGTTGACAAAGATATTATAAATAATGTATTAATAGTTACTCAAAATCATAAAGATAAAAAATTAATGTCAAATATAGTAATTGTTAATCAGGTAAATTGGATTAATCAAAAAAAATTAAAAAAACCTTTGCAATGCACTGCAAAAGTACGTTATCAACATAAAGATATAAAATGTTTAGTAATACCAAATAAAAATAATCTCTTAGTGTATCTTTATGAATTAGTATTAGCAGTAACTCCAGGACAATCAATAGTATTTTATTCGTCAGAATATTGTTTAGGTGGTGGTTTTATAAAAAGATGTATCTTGTGTGAATAAAGAAATAATGTATCTTATTAATAAGATTAATTTTAAGATAGAATTATTTTTTTATTAGAAGCTACTTTAATAGTTGTTTTATATTATATTAATGTATATTTAATATAGTATTTTATAAAATAATTTAAATAATTAGAATAATTAAATGTTTAATAATTTATCAAATAAATTAAGTAAGATAATTAATAGTATTAGTAATAAAAGTTTACTATCTAGATATAATGTTAATGATTCCATAGAAAAAATAAAAATTACTCTTTTAGAATCAGATGTATCACTATTGGTAGTAGATGATATTGTTAATAGAATAAAAAACAAAATTAAACAAAATAGCGATATTAGTTTTACTAATGGAGAACAATTTATTCATGTTATACATCAAGAATTAGTTAATACTATAAAAAATAACACTAAAATATCTTTAGTTGGTAAATTAAAATCAATATTATTAATTGGAGCTCCAGGATCAGGAAAAACTACTAGCGCTATTAAAGTAGCTAAATTGATACAAAACACAGGAAAAAAAGTTTTGGTTACTTCTATTGATATTTACAGACCTGCAGCGTTTAATCAATTAAAATTATTGTCTAAATTAGCTAAAATAGACTATCTATTATTGGATAATTATATTGATACAATAGATATTATAAAACAAGTATTAATTTATTTTAAATTAAAAAATTATGATATATTATTAATTGATACTGCTGGTAAAATTTATAACCATGACTATATAGAAAATATAAAAATGGTACATAATTTATTAAAATCAAATGAAATTATGTTAGTTACAGATGTTACTATAGGTCAAGATATTACTAATTTAGCTAAAAATATTAATAATCATTTGTTAATTAATAGCATAATGATAACTAAAATGGATAGTGATGCTAAAGGTGGTACTATATTATCATTAAAACATATAATACATAGTCCGATAAAATTTATTGGTACTGGAGAAAAAATTAATGAAATAGAGTTATTTGATCCAAATAAAATAATAAATAGAATATTAGGTACAGTAGATACTTTATCTTTAAGTAATACTAATTATAATTATTTAAATAATAAGCATAATAATAAAATCAATAATAATTTTAATTTATCTGATTTTCTAAAACAATTAAAGAAAATTAATAGAATTAGTGGTATAAATGGTATCTTAAGTAAGATACCAGGTATTGCTAATGTATTTGATAATACCAAATATGGTATTAATAATATTGATACCAAATTTTTGATTAAAGCAGAAGCTATTATAAATTCAATGACTAATTTAGAAAGAAATAATCCACTTATAATAAAAAGTTCTCATAAAAAACGTATATCTAAAGGTTCTGGTGTTAATATTCAAGATATTAATATATTATTAAAACAATTTTTTTTAGTTCAAAAAACGATAAAAAAAGTGAAAAATAATAATTTTTTAAAAATATTAAATAATATGAATAAATTAGTTGCAAGCAAATTTTATAAAAGATAGATTATTATAAATAAAATATTTTTGGTGAAATTATAATTATGGTAAAAATTAGATTATCCCGTTGTGGAATAAGAAAGAAACCATTTTATCATGTTATTGTTACTGATGCGAGAAATCCTCGTGATGGTCGTTTTATTGAACGTATTGGATTTTTTAATCCAATAATAAATACAAATAATTCAGTATATATAAACATTAATCGTTTAAAATATTGGAAGTCTTGTGGTGCTTCTATATCAAAAAGAGTTTTATATATATTAAATAATTATTATAATAATTAATTTTTAATGATATATAAATTAAATAGTCCAATAATAGTTGGTCAAATAAGATCAACTTATGGAATACTTGGATGGTTAAAGATATGTTCTTTTACAAAAAGAAAGATGGACATTTTTTCTTATCAGCCATTTTTTGTTAAAAACATTAATACTAATAATAATTGGAAAAAATTAAAGGTTAATTCTTGGAAATTTAATAAAAATTATATAATATTAAAAATTAATAATATTCATAATAAGGAAAAAGCTAGATTATTAACTAATTGTTATATTTTCATTGATAAAAAACAATTACCAGTATTAAGTAATAACGAATATTATTGGGTAGATATTATTGGTTTAAAAGTAGTAAATATAGAAAATTATTTTTTAGGTGTGGTTTCTAATATTATAGAAACTAAAGCTAATGATGTTTTAATTGTTAAAAAAAATGTTGATGACTATTTCAATATTTATGAAAGATTTATTCCTTATTTACATAATAGGGTTATAAAAAAAATAGATATGAAAAATAAAATTATAATTGTTATTTGGGATCCTAAATATTAGTATTATTATTTATGTTAATTAGCATAATTAGTTTGTTACCAAAAATGTTCGATTCATTTATTAAATATGGTATAATAAAAAGAGCTATAGAAAAAAAAGTTTTATCAATAAATTGTATTAATATTTATAATTTTACTGAAAATAATTATCATTCAATAGATGATAAGCCATATGGTGGTGGTTCAAGTATGGTAATTAAATTTGATCCTGTTTATCGTGCTATTTCCTATGCTAAAAAAAATATTAATATTAAAACAAAAATTATTTACTTATCCCCTCAAGGAAAAAAATTAGATCAATATGATATAAATAGAATATCTAATACTGAACATATGATATTGTTATGTGGACGTTATAAAGGTATAGATGAGAGGTTACTTATTAAAGTAGTTGATGAAGAATTATCTATTGGTGATTATATTATTAGTAATGGAGAACTAGCAGCTATGATATTAATAGATGCAGTATGTAGAATGTTACCTAAAATAATTAAGCATGAATCTTTAGTAGATAATTCTTTTTATAATGGATTATTAAGTTATCCTCAATATACTAGACCAAAAATAGTAAAAAATATGTCAGTACCATCTGTTTTATTATCTGGTAATCATGATAAAATAAATAAGTGGAAATTAAAACAGTCTCTTGGTCGTACTTTTTTAAGAAGACCAGATTTATTAAGTAAAATTACTTTATCTAATGAACAAAAAAAGTTATTATTAGAATTTAAAGAAGAAAATAATTTAATATATTACAAATAAATTTAACTATTTTGATAGTACTTATTATTTATGAATAAAATTGATATTATAAAATTAGTAGAAGAAAAATACCTTAAAAAGAATATTCCTAATTTTAGGACTGGTGATACAGTACAAGTTAAGATATGGATATTAGAAGGAGATAAAAAAAGAATACAATCTTTTGAAGGAATAGTTATTAGTATTCATAATCATAGATTAAATTCATCATTTACTGTTCGTAAATATTCTAATAATGAAAATATAGAGCGAGTATTTTTATTACATTCTCCCATTATTTATAATATAATTGTTAAGCGTTATGGATTTGTACGTAGATCAAAATTATATTATTTACGTAAATTATCTGGTAAAGCTACCCGTATAAAAGAAAGGTTAAAAAAAAGTAATAAAAAGTAATTTTAATTATATAAAATTTTTATTTTGGTTCATATATTATATAAATATTTTATGATTACTCCAAGTAAGCTGAAAAATATTCTTCCAACAAGTAAAGTTATTAAAAATTTTGTTTTAAAATCCAGAAAAATTATTAAAAATATTATTAATGGTAAAGATTCAAGATTATTAGTTATATGTGGTCCTTGTTCAATCCATGAAATAAAATCTGCTATTGATTATGGAATAAGATTAAAATTTTTATCAGAAAAATTAAATAATAAACTATACATTATAATGAGAGTATATTTAGAAAAATCTCGTACTGTTAATGGTTGGAAAGGATTAATTAATGATCCATATATTAATCAGTCATGCGATATTGAATCTGGATTATTTATAGCACGTAATTTATTATTAACTTTATTAAGACTAAAGTTACCACTAGCCACAGAAATTTTATCTATAAATAATTACCAGTATATTAATGATTTAATCAGTTGGGGAGCAATTGGAGCTAGAACTGTTGAGTCTCAAATTCATAGAGAAATAGTATCTGGTATACCAATACCAGTAGGTTTTAAAAATAATACTGATGGTGATATAATGAAAGCCATAAATGCTATAAAAGTATCTAGGTTAAAACATAGTTTTATTAATATAAATCAACATGGAAAAATTACTATAGTTAATACTAATGGTAATTATAATAGTCATATTATTTTACGGGGAGGTAAAACACCTAACTATTACGATAGTAATATAAATTTTTGTAAACAACAAATGATTAATTTTAATTTACCAGCTAAATTATTAGTAGATTGTAGTCATGGTAATGCAAGTAATAATTATTTAAATCAACTAAAAGTAGCTAGATCCATAATAACACAAATAAATAATAACGATCGCGATATTATTGGTATTATGTTAGAAAGTAATATAAACTCAGGTAATCAAAAATTAACTTTACCAAAATATTTAAAATATGGAGTTTCTATTACTGATCCATGTATTAATTGGGATACTACTCATAAGATATTATTTGAAATATACAAAAATTTATCTTTTAAGAATAATTAATTAATTTAATAAGTTTTTATATTAAGATGTAAATATGAATATTTAATTATTAATTTTATTTTTTTTAATATTTTTTTATTATTAATATAATTAATAATTTTGTTAGATCTATTAATTACAGCCATATAATTATGATGATGTAAATAGTATTTAATAATATCAATTTTTTTTTTCAATATTATCTTTTTAGTATACACTAAGTAGTAATCTAATAATTTACAATTTTTAAAATGTAAATTATTTTTTTGTAAGTTATTAAATATTTTAAATGCGTATATTATATTTTGATAATTATGTTTATTTAAATCAAGTAAATTACCATGATATAATCTAATATATATTAATCCTTTTAGATATAATAATTTATTAATATTTGTACATGTTTTAGATTCTTTTTTTATAAATACATTAATATTAACTAATAATTTACGTAATTTATTTAAATTAAAATTATTAATTATTAATTTTTCATTAATATTTTTCTTATATTTACAAATAATATTTATAATTTTATTATCTTCACTTATATTATTATTATAATATTGTTTTCCTATAGATGAAGTAATATTACTGAATAATAATATAAAAATTAAACATTTTTTTAAAATAGATGCAAGCATAATTTTTAAAATATTAATTAATGAAAATAAATAGTATTTTTTATGTTCTTAAAAAAGAACAACATAGAGAAAGACTAGATAAAGTAATTACAAAATTAAGTAAAATATATTCTAGAACAAAAATAAAGCACTTTATACTACATGGTTTAGTAAAAATTAATGATATTATTGTATTTGATCCTAATAAGAAAGTTTATAACAATGATAAAATAGAACTTAATATTAATTTATCTAATAATAATATTATTGCACCTAAAAATATTAGATTAAATATTATTTATGAAGATCATAATATACTAATAATAAATAAACAGAATAACTTTGCCATGTATTCTAGTCACGAAAAATATAATACTATATTAAATGGTATATTATATTATTATCCACTAAACATTAATCTACCTAGGGTAGGCATTGTACATAGATTAGATAAAAATACAACTGGTATATTAATAATAGCAAAAAATTCATTTACTCAACACAAATTAACACAACTAATAAAAAATAGACAAATCATTAAAGAATATTTAGCAATAGTGCATGGACGTACTAAAAAATATGGGTCTATAATTAAACCAATATCTAGGAATATACATGATAGAACTTGTATGAAAGTATGTAATTTTGGAAAATTAGCTATCACTCATTATAAAGTCATAAAATACTTTAAAAATTATACTTATTTACGTATAATATTAGAAACTGGTAGAACTCATCAAATTAGAGTACATATGTCATATATTAAACATCCAGTACTAGGTGATGTAAAATATAATATTTTTTTTAAAAATAAGGAAAATAATATAAATTTTAATAGGCAAGCATTACACTCATATAAATTAAAATTTAATTATCCATTTAATAATGGTGAGAAAGTATGGTGTGCTCCTTTACCTAAAGACATGAAAATTTTATTAAAAAAATTATCTACATAATATTTAAGATAAATATCTTGACACAATTAAAAAATAGCGTACTATACGCCA